>DATCWH010000069.1:0-56898 GCA_036566445.1 Nitrososphaeraceae archaeon | reverse complement strand
TACTACATACTCTAACAATCAAAAAGATGGGGCTTTTTTTGTAATAGTTGGAAGAGGAGTAAAATTCTATTCTTTCGATGGACAGGTCCCATATATGGCTACACAATTTACGGACAGATTCAGATTTCTAAATATAGACATCAGTAACGGCAATCCCCACACAAAATTGACTGCAACTTTCTATGAAAATAGAGGTAGCGAGATGACAGAAGAATTACAATTGAAAAAGAAAAGAAAAATAAAGATAGTGAAGTTACAGTTAAATAGTCAAAATAAATAATCGTTCCTAGTATCTAGAGCTAATTTGCTTATTACTATCGAATCATGTTATACCAAAAAGTATTAACTATTCAAAAAATTTGTTTATAACATTCAGATAGAGAATTGATCTCTGGTGAACCTTGGCATATTAAAAAAATGATTTTTATTTATTGGCCTTATCAAACCTTTCTGAAACATCTTGCCAGTTTATTACATTCCACCAAGCAGAAACGTAGTCAGGTCTTTTATTCTGATACTTGAGATAATAAGCATGTTCCCACACATCACACCCTAAGAGTGGTATCAAACCTTCTGTTCGAGGACTTGTCTGATTTGGCATTGATTTGTACTCCACCTTCTTGGTTGATGGATTGTATACAAGCCATCCCCATCCGCTACCCTGAATCAACACGGTAGTCGATGAGAACTTTTCTTTAAAAGAAGAAAAGCTTCCAAATGATGCATTAATTGCATCTGCAATAGAACCGCTTGGTTCGCCTCCTCCATTTGATTTCATATTATGCCAAAATATTCGATGGTTATCAAATCCTCCTCCATTAAAGTTGATAGCACTCTTTTGATCTGCTGGTACTTGATCGATATTAGATAATATTTCTAGAATATCCTTTTCTTGGATATTAGATGGACATTTTTCAAGAGCGGCGTTTAGCTTATCTGTATAGGTTTGATGATGTTTAGTGTGATGTATTTCCATTGTTCTTGCGTCAATGTGTGGTTCTAATGCATCATAACCATATGGTAACGGAGGTAATTCATATTTTCCCATATGTCTATTTTTTCTTTGTAATTATTAACTTTTACGTTATAAACTATATTCATGCAGCTGTACATTCGGGTTAAAGGATGTTAAATTTATAGAGGATTTTTACAGGACGTCAATATTCATGTTATCAACTAAGAATGGTAATTGTTTCTTCTATATTTATTATCTTATTATTTTGCTATTTATCTACAACCTAAAGTTCTAGTCATTGGCTTCTTCCCCATCGGATTCATCTTCTGATCCCGAGGGCGGTGGTGGTGGTATGGGTTCTTCATCTTCTGATTGATTAGTTTCAGCAAGTGACCTACTCAGAGAAGCAAAGGAGGTTTCATTCTCAAAAAAAGGAGTGTCATCATCCGATTCCTCTGATATCGAAGCATTTGACAACGAGTTATTTGACAACGAGTTATTTGACTGTGAGGATGATATTACTGCAAATGATGGAATCAAAACAAGGACAAAAGCAATTAATATTATGAAAAAACTCATTCTCACAGAGATCATTAATAATCAAATGTAATAATCTAAATATAAAGTAGACTATTTCCGACTCTATTTGACATAAGCAGAATTGAAATCGAAGTACAGAAGCTATATCCGAACGTTTGACAAAATTGATCAAATATTAAAAGAATATTTTTTATGAGCACGTTTCATTCCTGATCTTTTTAGACTTTTAGAGGTTGTCTAGTTATCAATTAATCAAAAATGAGCGTAATACAACGAGGTCAAAAATAAGGCCGGGCCGGTTGTTTGTACATCAAATCTGATGTAATATTTACAATCAACTTTGAAGAATAAAATTTTTTGAGCTGTTTGGGCAAACTAACTAATCCCAAATATGGGAAAGATGAAAAGATACTAAGGTACAACTTTACCTTTTCTTGGTAATGCAACATACTGTATTTTACCCAAGCAAGCTACGACAATCTACTTTTATAATATATAGACAAGTCGAACTTAATATTTTGTGACAGTATATAGATTTTCTACAGCTTACGAATCTTATATCTCGATCAAAATGGTAAAATTTTCCCATTCATCTTTTGTAAAGCATTCTGGTGAACCCAGACCATGCTAAATATTGATGAATCGTACGGACTTGCAATATCATGAATATTTTTCTGCGGAGATTGTGACTCAATGAACCAATCTTTCGAGCTATATTCTCTAAAAGCAGGACAAAACAAGAAGTAAGGCTGAAAATGGGGCCAGTGGGATTTGAACCCACGACCGCCAGCGCCCCAGGCCAATACCTCAATGAAATTATATCAAATCAACTGAGATGGTATCCTTGACCAAGCTAGACGATGGCCCCTTACGACTTACACAAAGAGGGCGCTTTTTAAATGTAGTATTATTTATTATCAAAAAATGATTTCGATAAGGATAATAAACTTGGTCAGACTCTGGTTGATGTGAAAATTTAGATTAATTTTTCAAAACTTCATCTATGAAATGAACAATTTAAATTCAATTAATTTGATTATTCCATTACTCCGCGACCAAAAATGGACTACTCTAATTATTTCGCAACATTGTATGATTATGAAAAAAAAGAATTAGGAACAGAAGAAAAATCAATATTGTTAAAAGTGATAAACAATGTTGATTTGTCTGCCCAAATAGGATCATATCTAAAACTAAGAGACAAGAACCAATTAGGCGACACATCATCTATCTCAAGATTACTGGAGCTCAAGCTCCTTGCTGAAAAAAAGGGACTATTACTAAGAGGGATGAGAAAATACCAACTGACTAGTACCGGCCTATTTTATGTACTCTCTGAAACCAGAAATTATCCTCCAAGCCTTTTAAATAAGTATAGCAATGATCCAATTCTTTTAGCGCTCTTGTATCAATATTTTGAAGTGGATACAATAGTCTCAAGTACAGCCAGATTTTATTCTCTCATAACCCAATATCTAAGGCAATGTTGTAGGATTACTCTAAACTGGTTGGAAGATACACAGAACTCAAAAGAGGAACATAAAAACAAAATGATGAACCATCTATTGTTCGAGTTAGAATTACATGCAAAGTTATTGGCATTTAGAATCATAACTATGTATTCTGATTCAAATATTCTTTCTCTTACACCAAAATCGATAACTGGTGACTCGGAGGTAGCATATTATGAGATTGAAAGTAGCATGAAGGAGATTCTTGCGAAAGACAATAAGTTCATCGAACTCTTGGATAAAACAAGCGCAGACTTTAAGAGCGGTTACAAAGAATTCACTGATTCTAAATAATTTCTTCTTTATTTAATATTATGTATTTTATTCAACTATTGCCTTAGCTCCTTTGGCCTTGGTTCAAGAGTTACCTGAAGCTCTTGTGGCTTACCGTCTCTAAGTATACCAAGACTTATCTGGTCACCTTCTCTTTTATTATCTGTAATATAGGTCGATAGCTCTTGCAAATTTTCAATCGTCTCATTGTCAGCACTTGTTATAATATCTCCTCCCAACTCTATTCCCGTTCCATTGATATCAGTTATCCTATAGCCTCCCTTCATTCCAGCCTTGTCTGCCGGCCCATCTGAAATAACGCCAACCACTAGAATTCCAGTGCTCTGATTAGTCTTCAATTCAGTAGCGATATCCGGGCTCATGTCGATACCATCAATACCCAACCAAAGTGGTTGTATATCGAATCGTAATGGCCTTTCAGCCAAAGTAACATTAATTGCTTGGGGCTTACCATCTCTTATAACAGTCACACTAACGTTTTGTCCAACCTTTTTCTGCTGTTCCAAATATACTAATATGTCATCAATCTTGGAGACATTTTGATTATCAATTTTTGTTATAACATCTCCAAACAATTTTGTTTGCCTACCGTTTATATCTACCAGTTTGTCACCACCTTGAATCCCAGCCTTGGACGCAGGTCCTCCAGGACTAGTATCAATTATAAGAAAACCTTCTGTAGTGTTTAATTTCATGGCCGAGGCAATTTGTTCATTAACGTCTATTCCAGAAATACCAATCCATGGATGTTTGTAGGAATGTTCTGATATCAAGATCGGTACTACTCTTTGAATAGTACTTGTCGGTATAGCAAATCCCACACCAGAATATGCTCCTGTTAATGAGAAAATAGCGCTATTTATCCCAATAACTTGTCCCTTCAAATTTAGTAATGGTCCACCAGAATTTCCAGGGTTTATGGCTGCATCAGTCTGAATTATCTCAGGTATCGAAAATGAAGTCGGAGGAACTAGTCTATTTTGTTCACCAGGCGGTAATTCTGGACCTTCGGGACCCTCGGGATTTTGCGATGGAATGACTCTTCCTAATCCGCTAATTATTCCCTCAGTCATAGAGCCAGAGAGACCAAATGGGTTCCCTATAGCAATCACATGTTCTCCAATTTTTGTACCAGAAGAATTACTAAGGACTAGTGGTATGATTGATTGATTCTTTGGATTTTCTATTTGTAAAACAGCTAGATCGGAAAAAGGATCGCTGCCAATAATTTTTGCTTTATAGGACTTATCATCCAAAAAAGTTACAGTAACATTGTTGATATTAGTACTATTAGTATCACTAAACGATCTACCACGAACCACATGATCATTTGTGATAATACGTCCAGATGAGTCAAAAACGAAACCCGAACCGAGTGCTGAAGAACGGGGATCATTGTTAGACACAGTAATCTGTACAACAGAATTCTTCACTCTATCGAATAATTTGGGCAACAAACTATCATCAAAAGCTGTAGTTTGTGCATAAGAAATTACAGAAATAGAGCTAAAAACAAGCAAAAAACAGGTTGGAATTAGAACATATAATTGACATATTTTGACACGAGATAAACTGTCCATAGTAAAAGTCTCTATAAAAGAGTTCACATGAATTGTACTCTAAAAAAGTTAATTTATATCTATTGTTTTAATAATTCTGACAATTTTACTGCAAACCTGGGTTAAAATACATATTTACTTCATATTATAACCTATATACATTTGTTAAAATGAGAAGAGTCTTCTTATTCATCTTTTTTTTTGCTTAATTTTCCTTTAAAAAAGTACTTGAAATTCTATATTAAAAATGTTGGTTACCATATAAAAGTAATAACAGAATTATGAATTGCAATAGGTACCGAAAATTGATGGAGAGAGAAGTAGAGAGAATCATAAAATATTTGGTTGAAGAGCGAACCGTCCTCAAGCTCCTGCGCAGTTTGGAGAGAGAGAAAAATAATAATAATTATTATAACGTTGATGACGAAGATAACGGACTATCCTACTATTCAAGAAAATATAAAACGTGGGTGTTGCACAACTCCTGTTTTCAATTGAATTAGTATTTTCATAAAGTTTATACGCTACAAGGAATTACTATATTGTCTATTTCAGGAGATAGATGTAATAACATTATTGGTTGATGTAAGATCATCTTACGTGATCAACACCAATCAATTAATCGTTTTATTTTTTTAATTTTGCTAGTAAGTCCATATAGATTTCGAAACATGAAATAAATTAAATACCCATTGTGGAGCTTACATCGTATCAATGATCGAGGAGGATAATGGTCATACTGAGAGCTATCTTCTACAACTTGAGAAGTTGAATATCAATTTTGGAAAAATTGAGAGAAACCTACCAATAGCAACTCTCATTGAAATTGCAATTCAGAGAAATGAAGGACTATTATCTAATTCCGGCGCATTGTCTGTTAAGACCGGTAAATTTACTGGTCGCTCTCCTGATGATAAATTCATTGTTGATGACGAAATAACACATAGTCTTGTGGACTGGGGTAAAGTGAATCATCCCATAGCTACAGAAAAGTTTGACCAAATTTTTGAAAGAATGAAGCAACATGTGACTGGAAAGGGCTTTTTTATATTTGATGGATTTGTGGGTGCTGATCCTGAATATCGCCTGCCAATTAGGGTTTTTACCGACAGTGCATGGCATAATATTTTTGCATCACAAATATTTTTACGTCCGACACTTGAAGAATTTAATAATCATAAACCTGAATTTACGCTCTTCTTTGTTAATGATTTTGCATCCCTTCCTGAAATTGACGGAACTAGAAGTGGCACATTCATAATCATTAATTTCTCCAAGAAAATGGTTTTAATAGGTTGTACATCCTATGCCGGAGAAATAAAAAAGTCAATGTTCTCTGTCATGAATTTTCTACTTCCACAGAAGGGAATATTTCCAATGCATTGTTCTGCTAATATGGGAAAGAATGGAGAAACAGCGTTATTTTTTGGATTATCAGGGACCGGAAAAACTACTTTATCCACAGACCCAGAAAGGTACCTAATAGGCGATGACGAACATGGATGGTCTGATAGAGGAATATTTAATTTCGAAGGTGGATGTTATGCCAAGTGTATAAATCTTAAGAAGGAGGATGAACCACAGATTTGGAATGCAATAAAATTTGGTTCTGTAATGGAGAACGTAATTGTTGATGAACAAACACGAGAACCAATTTTTGACGACAGCTACCTAACCGAGAACACCCGAGTGGTGTACCCGTTAGAGTTTATCCCCGGCGCAGTAATACCTTCAGTTGCTACTCATCCTAAGGTTTTAATCTTT
Source organism: Nitrososphaeraceae archaeon (assembly GCA_036566445.1). Lineage (GTDB taxonomy): Archaea > Thermoproteota > Nitrososphaeria > Nitrososphaerales > Nitrososphaeraceae > TA-21. The sequence goes on along the minus strand of DATCWH010000069.1, from coordinate 50,275 downwards.
CTTACTGCAGATGCTTTCGGGGTGATGCCTCCAATAGCGAAACTAACGAGGGAAAGCGCAATGTATCATTTTATTTCAGGTTACACAAGTAAGCTGGCGGGCACAGAAAGAGGGATTACTGAACCAAAAGAGACATTTTCTCAATGTTTTGGAGCACCATTTATGCCATTACATCCTATTGAATATGCAAGAATGCTTGCAGATAAGATTTTAAAATATAACACTCGTGTATTTCTTATAAATACTGGATGGACTGGCGGTCCATATGGAATAGGTAAGAGAATGGATCTAAAATACACAAGAGCGATGGTATCGGCATCAATAAATGGAGATCTTGAAAGGGTACCTTACAAACATGATAGTATCTTCAATTTAGAAATCCCTCTCTCATGTCCTCAAATCCCATCAAAAATTTTGGAGCCTAGGTATTCTTGGTCTAACAAAGACCAATACATCGTTGCAGCGAAAAGATTGGCACATTTGTTTATAGAAAATTTCAAGAGGTTCGGAGATAAAACTCAATACTTGGCTAAATTTGGGCCTCAAGTTTAGAATTAAAGTGGTAGCCCGGAGCAGATTCGAACTGCTGTCCTCAGGTATCTTTTCATGACGATCCAGAGCCTGATATCCATAGCCCTCCTGTGGAGTTTGACCGCTAGATTCGGCATCGACACAATCGTGTAGATTCGACCGGGCTAATTCACGAGCTACAAGTAGAAACTTTCAGACCGATATTTATCGATATCTACTTTAGGAGAGGCTCTTTCATTCTGATAGTATTAACCAACTCCCTAATTCGTTTAACACATTGCTGAAAATATGCCATTGAATTCTTGTTGATGCATCCATTGGAATTAAAAATCGAATTTTTTCCATCTTTTGACGTTATCGATGTTGTCATGTCATCGAATAAAAGAGCTTGAGCTTCGTTGGACGGTCTTTGCATGGTTTGATTTCTAAATTCCATTAATGTCCAAAGCCATCTGTCGTGTTCTAACGCTTGATGTAATTCTGTAACTAGGCTAATATTTTTTGTCCTGGCGTTCAAGGCGCTTTGAATTGTAGCCAAGTCGACTTTTCCTGTCGCTATTCCCAATTCTAATCTTGTATTGATTAGTGTCAACAGACAATCCACTGCTCCCAATATTTGAGCAAGAAAGCAATCTATCTCCAATTCCACTTGGAGTACTAAATCGTCATATTCCATGTCTGTATAATTTAACTCGATTTCTTGCAAATTATTCAAATGTTTTTCTGCAGCATATATCTTGAACTCAACCCTGTCTGATAAAAGATTTGATTCAAAATCTGAAGGCATTTGCTATTAGAGCCATATTACTTTTCATTAACTTTACTGAGAAGTAAACACAGATAATCCAAATGAAAGTTTATGTACTGTTAAAATTATGGACTTATCTACACAAGATACATATGAGTGAAAATGAAGATTTAGAGGAAAAAAAATTGTTAGGTTCAGGGGGATATGCTTTAGCAAGAATTACGGAAGATGAAGAAATCAAAGCCAATCTAGGAATTCCGCAAATATTTCTAGCAAACTTGCCAAGATTGAGGGAAGATAGGTTTTTGAAATATTACTGTAATGTATGTGGAAAGGAATTTGATGGTTCTCCGCTTATAGAATATGAGACTCCTAATGAGGAGTTAGGGCAAGGAGTGATACTTGTAGAAAAAGGAGAATACAAATGCAAAAACTGTGATAACATAATAGCATTTTATCGAAAGTTCAACAAATAGCTATCATCAGAGAAAATAGATTATTTGTAACAGAAAAAAGTAGCGGGCATCAACTTTTATTTTTGCAAAATTAATAGAATTATTATTCGGGTGTATGATAAAAAATGTTTATAATAATTTGGCCCACTATATAATTGAAAAAATTGGGAAGGTGGGATAATAATAATGATGATGAAGCTTCGCATTACAAAAACAGAGGCAAAAAAACTAGGGATTGGATAAGAATAGCTCGGTATGCTATTTACGGTGGCTTTGCAATTGTTGCTATTGTAGTATTAATTGTATTTATTCCAAGAGCTGGTTTGTCTGTTGAGATATTCGAAACAGGGGAAGACCTTAACACCATTAGTATAAAGATAAATAATAACAATCTACAAGAGATTCATAATGTAACAGTAGCATTTGATGACAATATAGAGAAAAAACAAATTTACAATTCAATCGGACCTTTTAGTTCAATATTCGTTACCCCGGACAAGGACGATATAGATTTTCAAAAAATAATTGTAACAGCTGATAATGGAAAGTTACAAACTACAAAATATAGATGATGAAATTTTTTGATTAAACTAAATTATGCAAGATCCAATGTGTTACATCTACGAATTCAAGATAATTTTTCTTATCGCTTAGTACTTGTTTCTCTTATTGCATGACCATATTCCAGATTTACCTTCTTTCTCATGTAAGGTATGAGTCTATAATGTATAGAATAGATACTTTTTTGCCTTATAAGAATCCCCTTAACCAGCAGAGATACAAAACCACCTGCAACTTTTGATGATTCTATTTTTTTATTATTGCAAAAATTATCTCTTTTTAAATGGTACTCCTTTAACGTGAAATAGGAACGATTTACATCCAATATTAATGGCCAGATAATGTTCTCCCATACCATTCTCCTATTTTGTGTTGATGACGCGTGCTTTCCTTTATTTTTTGATGCTAATCTTGTGGCACTAGGATCTTGAAATTTGAGCATGTTGTGCGGTTCAAATGAGAGTTGTTTCTTAGGCACATTTAAACTTGGGTTTTGACATAACCATAATAAGTTTTGAAAGAATTAGAGATAAAAGAGTCCTTAGAAAATTTGGCCAACAAGTGGACAATAGAACAGTCAATATATGATCTTCATCTTGGAAAACGCGACGATGTTTCTGATTTTCAATTAGTTGTAAATGGTGTCGTTTTTCATATTCCATATCTTGTGAAGGACAAAACATACGTTCTTTGGAAATGCCTATGGCCAGATTGTCATAATTGCTGTGAGAGGCAGGGGAGATTACCTCTTACTAAGGACGACATATCATTAATTTCAAAAAAAATGGAATATGAATCAGAATCTGAATTTATCAAAAAAGAAACCACAATCTCGAGTTGGAACGAAATGTCGACTATGAATAATGTAATTACCACAATTAGTATGATTTCACTAAAGAGAGATGCAAAAGAAACAGAGGAACAAGATGGTAAACCATTACCATGCAGGTTTTTGGATGGATGCGGTAGTTGTGAATTACATCCCGATAAACCAGGTGTTTGTTGGCTTTATCCATTTTCTTCATGGATGGAATCTGATAATGGCAAACCCGTAGTGCATGCTTCATTCCAGCTAACTGGTGATTGCCCTGGATTCTATACAGACAAAACATCACAACCGATGATGGATATCCTACAAGAATATTCAAAACGAATATTTGAATATAACATGTCAATCCTGAGAACAACGAGAGAGAAATATGGATTCATAAATATAGTGCAATAAATTTAGATCAAAATTGAACTTAAAAGTGAAGTATTTTCCTTAACCCTTCCAAATAACGCCAGTATTACAAACCTTGCATGGTGGAAATGGATCACCTTTCGATAGGGGTACAATACGTTCGGTTGGCATTGGTGAACAATTTACTTTTCGAATACGTTTCAGAAGGTTAGAGCCATGTCTCAAGAAATTGAAGGTACCGCTATGGGGTGCCAACTCTCCAGTTCGATATTCAGTCAATTAATTACTATATTATTGTGATACAAAGAATATAACAATGTCAGATTTTCTGCAACCCTATAAATCCTTTTTTGAATACTAGCGTGAGTAATTATTTTGGATCGTAATTTCCTATTTGTTCACGATTCTTATAAGCAAGGACTGGATACAATACCTAGTTTTATCCATGACTAATTACTAATATCTGGCAATAACGCAAGGGGATTATAACTTGTATATCTAGAAACATTTTTATTTAAAAAATAGGGTCTTGACAATAGTTCAATGGTTATTAATAAGGAACTCCTGCAACTCAGAAAAAAAATAGCAGACAAAAGACCTGAGTTTGTGAGACAAGAGAGCTGGAGGTACAAAAAACTTGCATCTAATTGGAGAAAACCCAAAGGAAAAGACAATAAGATGAGAAAGCAGGTATCAGGTGTTCCACACTTGGTTAAGGTTGGTTATAAGGGGCCTAGAAGATCAAGTGGCTTACATCCGTCAGGTTATAATGATATTTTGGTTTTTAATACTAACGATTTGACAAAAATTGATCCCAAGAAAGATGCAGTAAGAATATCTCATGGTGTTGGGAAGAAAAAGAGAATAGATATAGTTACAAAAGCCACAAAGTTGAAAATCAAGATTTTAAATCCAGGTAAGATTGAACCAAAGAAGTTAGCTGGAAAGGTTGAAGCAAAGCCCAAAAAAGAAGCTGAAGCAAAGCGTAAAAGTCTAGGAAAAAAAGTGTCTAAATCATAATGGTTGTAAATTTAAGAAAAAAGAGAGAGTTAATAGCAAGAGTACTGGGTGTAGGATTAAATAGGATAAGATTCGAACCTGATAAGCTTGATGATATAGCTGACGCTATTACAAGAGACGATATGCGTTCCTTGATTAGGAATGGGACTATATGGACAGTAAAAGTGAGAGGGATATCTAGGTCAAGAGCAGAAAAGAAACTAAAGACACGTAGAAAACGTGGTACTTCTGCGGGTTCGAAGAAAGGAAAGAAAACTGCCAGAGTCGGAAAGAAAGATGTTTATGTTAAACGAACCAAGGCCATGAGACGTCATTTAAAAATATTAAAAGCCAGAAACGAAATAGATAGAGAAACTTTTTGGGCATTGTATAAAAAAATTAAGGGGGGTAATGTCAGGTCTCTATCACACTTGAGGGAACTTGCCAAACAAGCAAAGATGCATAAGTAATATTCCTAACTTGACACTCTGTAATTTTTAAAATCTTTTATAAGATCATTAACGACAGGAATTCCTTCATCAAGTAACAGCAATGTCTTTCGCTCCTTTCCGTACATATAACCTCCAATATGTCCGTCTGAACAGACAACTCGATGACAAGGCACTATAATTGGGAGTGGATTCCTGTTCAAGATTTTTCCAATTCCACGTGCCGCCCGAGGATTACCTAAAGATGATGCCAATTGTCCATAAGTTGCAACTTTTCCAGCAGGTATACTAGAAACAAGATTGTAAACAGACTGGCTACTAATAAGGGCGCTAGTTTTTATTTTCTTATAACTTTTTCTTCTAATGGAAGCCATAATCTACTTATGCTACACAATGACTAATAACTATAGTGGGGGTTTTTATTACTCTAAATTCTTATAACTTCAATTCCAACTTCATCGAGGGCCAATAATATTCTAGATTTCTCTTTTCCTAACCCCTTTACATCTACCATAGCAAAAGTTACCTCCTCAATATTTCTATGTATCATTTGTTTTATGAGCAAATTATCCAAATATGGTAAATCATGTTTTGTTGCGATTGCTCCTAAACCATATTCAGACTCCAGTAATATCTTATTGAATTTTGTTGGATAATGATTGCCTCCTAGGGCTATGCCTGTCTTTTTACAAAACTCATTTTTTCTTGTAATTACTTTAAATAACGATCTGCATACTGTATCGGCTGCATTTTCGTCCTTCCATTGTTTTTCAGTTGATCCTATTTCAATAAACAGAATTGGTTTTTTTAGTGACGTAGGTCCATGATGTGTAGATTCGATAATAATATCATACATAGGAACTTTATCTTTCTGACTATTCAATTCGATAAGGTATTGTTTTTGAAGCCACGGATAAGATATTCCTAATTGCCTTTCTTTGCCACCAAAATTATTTTTATCAAAATTTCCTGTGGAATGACAAGTCAATGCTGGAATGTTAGCTTGAGATCTGTGTTGAGATAAGAAAATAAAACATGATGTATTGGGATATTTTTCATCGAGATTATCAAGATAGAGCAAATTATTTTCAGAAATATGTAAAATAATATTTGAATAATTACTTGAATAAAAGGTAGAATCGGTATCTTTTTCAAATCCATATTTCTCAATAAAACAACGTGAAATTGTAGTACTTGCAAGATCTCTATTTGAACAAACTAGGGTATAATTACTTGGCAACTCTGAATATTTGAAAATGGTTCCAAATTTAATGCTATATGAAACCAATAAAATAATTTTAGTTCACAATTTGATATTAATTGAAAAAATATTCGCTGTCCGTACTATTACAAAAACTTACCGTACTATTTGGTGGAATAAATTTTTCATATTAATGACTTAACAGGTTATTCAATATATATGGCCGGTTTATACGGCCTTGCAAATTTTGACTTTTGCTTCGGGTCATATTTTTCATTGTTGTCTTCAGAATAGATACTTACTTGAAGTTCATCATTTCCAATTTCACTAATTAGTAAAGATATAGCGTCTTGTAGTGGTACCAATTCGTTAAATGAATCAATTTTCATTCTTCTTTCTCTAACTTCTAGTGATTCAGACAGTATGTCATCTATCATTTTCTTTACCAAATCAGGATTACGCTTTACAAAATCTTTGACTTCGCTATCATTTACAAATTCTTTCATGATTATTCCAAAATTTGTAGTCGATTCTCTCTGTATCTTTTTTAATAATTTTTTGTACAATCTGCTCTTGATGATTGAAGCTGTGTATATCATAATCTTTTTTGGAACGATTTTAGTAACCTTTGTTATTTTCTGTATATCTGAAATCATATCTTGAATAAGTCCTTCATTATCTTCAGATTTCAGCAAAATTTTTGAATCATTAACTTCTGGCCATTGTGCTAAGCTGATAAAGGAATGGTTGCCCATTATTTCCCAAACTTCCTCACAGAAAAAAGGAGCAAATGGCGATAATAGTTTTATCCTTGTCTCCAAGAATTCCTTTAGGCGATTATTAAATATTGATTTATTTTTTGCAAGTTTTCTTTTTTCATACCACTGTAGATCATTGTCCATCAAGTATAATATATTGTGCAAAGCTTCTCTAATTCTAAATTTTTCAATAGCAGAAGTAGTTTCTAAAATAACGTGTTGTATCCTACTCGAAAACCAAATGTCTTCCAATTCATCGTGATCCAAACCATTCTGAGTTATAGTAAAAATGCTCCTGTGATCTCTTATAGCTCTGTAAATTTCAAACAATTTGGAGCTAATTCCTTTTACTAAATCGAAGGAGAAGTCAGAATCCTGTAGTATCTCTGCAGATGCTAACAGTGTAAGACGGATTGAATCGGCACCATATTGCTCTATTGCATGCCGTAGGGGTATAATATTTCCAAGTGATTTAGACATTTTTTTACCTTCCATTAGTACCGATCCATTGACGACAATTTGTTTAGGCCACTTATCCTTGGTAAAAATAGCTGCATGATTAAATATAAAGAACGCTAGGTGATTTGGTACCAAATCCCTTCCAGAATGCCTGGAATCTACTGGATAAAAATACAGAAATTCATTTCTGATTTTTTCCAATAATTGTACGGAAATATTTGAATCTTTAACAACTAGGTCACGATCACCCTTCCCTAAAAGAACGTAATCAAAAAAACTATCACTCAAATCATCTCCCAATACCTTATTTTGGCCGTTTTGTGAATCGATATTATTGCCAATATATCTTGATAATGGGTAATAAGCCATATAGATAACTGAATCTGCTAGACTTTCAATAATCCACTCATTGTCCCATGGCAGCTTTGTTCCGAGACCGGTTTTTCTTGCACATGCTCTTTCCTTTAGCCAATCTATGACATTTGTAAATTCTTGCCTTATTTCTTCAGGTAGAATTTCCATATTGTTGATTAGGTCATATGCCAATTTTTTCCAATTTTCATCACCATAATTGATAAACCACTGATTTGTTAGTAACTTAACTACACATGGAGTACCGCATCTACATTTTACTGGATTTTTTAATTCATACATGGTGCTTCCAATTTCTTGATTGATGATTTTTTCCCGTATTGTCTCTCTTGCTTTCAACACACCTAGATTTCCGACGGCGTCTATGTTTGGCAAAAGAATCCCTTTGTGAAATTCCTCAGAATAAAGTTTGTTGGTTGCCTCTTCAAGTTTCGGATCGTTCTGATCCATTATTGAATAGCTAGTCACTATAGATTCTGCAGGAGATAAGTCATTTGAGGAAAAGGTATCAGTGTGTATTACCTTTATCGGAACAATATCAACAGTCATGTCATATTTTCTCAAGGTATCAACGTCCTTCCTTAAATCAACCAGCGCTTGGTAATCATAAGGCGAATGTGCCGGAACCGACATGACAATTCCAGTCCCATTATTAGGATCCACAAATGATGCAGGAAATATAGGTAAGTGTTCCTTCCTTAATTGATCAAATACAGATTTTCCTATCAACTCAGACCCATCTATTTCTGAAATTAACGAGACGCTTTGGTTTAAAAATTCCAACTTTTTTGCAGCATCTTTAGTAATTATCCATTTCTCATTATTTACAAGTGCAATTACATACTTTATATCAGGATTTATCCATAAATTGGTCACACCAAAAATAGTTTCTGGTCTTAGTGTCGCAGTTGGGACAATATATTGTTCTTTAAATTTAAATTTAACAAGCACATATTCAATAGGCTCTGGCTCGATATCACCTATAGTATCATGTTGACTTACTGGATTTTGATCCTGGGGACACCATCCAACTGGATGAGATCCTTGTACTATTAAACCATTCTTCCTGAGATTTCTAAATTGCCATGAAATGAATTTTGAATAGCCCTTATCTATCGTTGTAAATTCTCTCCTCCAATCAATAGAATAGCCCATCTCATTCATTCCTTGTTTGATTTCTTCATGGAAAAAGCTGGCAATTTTTTTAGGTTCCTTGAAACTTGATATTATCTTAGGAGGGATCTTGTATATTTGTTGGAAAGTTTCAATTAATTCCTGATCATTGGATTTGATTCTTTGTGACATTGACACAATAGGCGTTCCAGTATAGTGGAAACCCATCGGAAATAATACATTATAACTTTTCATACGCTTGTATCTTGCATGGACATCAGCCAAAGTATACGTCCTCCCATGTCCCACATGTTGTGGCGAATTTGGATAAGGATACGCTACAGTAAGAAAATACTTTTTCTTATGTGACTGAGTTTCAGATTCAAATATTCTACTTTCAGCCCACTTTTTTCTCCATTTTTCTCCAACTCTTGCCCAATTGAGTTCTACATTGGGAGTTTTTTCAAATGAATTTTCAGCCATTTTTTTCACTAGAATCTAAAATACTTGTTAACAACTTCTCAAGATTCTTCAGGCATTCTTGAACCTTGCTCTTGTCCCTTCCTCCGCCTTGAGCAAATTTCTCTGTGCCTCCTCCGCCGCTACCTCCAAGTTTCAACGAAATTTCTTTAGCAAACCTTGAAGCTTTAATGATTTTTCTTGATTCAGCACCAACAAAAACTATGACTTTTATTCTTTCTTGATCCTGAACAAATGCAACGTATACTAAAAAAGGATCATTATCAATACTTTTTTCTCCTAATGCAATATAGTAATCATCACCTATTTCATCATCATAAGTGCCATAAATCTTTACTCCGGATCTTAATTTAGTCGCTTTCTGAGAAACACCTTCAGCCATATTATGTGAAAATTTATTAACAAGGATTCTAAATTTTCTTTTCATTAATTCATTGTCAGCGGTTATCCTGTCAAATGATTCTACTACTTTCTCTTTGCTTGAACCAAGAGATTGGGAGATATGTAGTAATTGAGAATCCTGTGATTGGACGTACTGCAAAGCATTATTTCCAGCAACAAATTCAAGTCTTACTACGCCATCTTGAATTCTCTCAGTTTTTAGAATTTTTATTAGACCTATTTCTCCTGTATTATTTACATGGGTTCCACCACATGCTTCGACATCCCATCCGTCTATGTTTACTATCCTTACATTGTTTGATGGAACTGCTCCTCCTTGATAAATCCTGAATGTAAATCGCTCCTCAGCATCGGATCTTTCAAATACATTGATTATGATTGGTAAATTTCTCTGAACCACTTCATTGGAGGTTTTTTCAATTTGCCTGATTTCTTCTCTTGTCAGTGCAGAATGATGGGTAATGTCCAATCTTGCGTAGTGTTCTTCCTTAAAGGCAGAATTCTGCCACACCCACGAGCCAAGACTGTTCCTTGCAGCAGAATTCAATATGTGAGTTGCGCTATGATTTTTGGTTATAGCATTTCTCCTTGCGTTATCAACAATTCCGTGGACTATTTTATCCTCGGGAAAATAATCTTTAGATGGGACATCTATTTTATGAAGAACGAGATCATTTTGTTTTATTACATCAGTAACTTTCATACCTTCTATATATCCAAAATCTGGTTCTTGTCCGCCTCCTCTGGGATAAAATGCGGTTTTATCCAAAATCATGTATTTGCCATTAAGTATTCTAAGAATTCTTGCATCAAATTCTCTAATGGACCCATCTTCATAATACAATAATCGTGTGGGCTCCAGTCCAGTGACAGTCTCAACAACTGGACCCTGTTTTGATTCATGTGAGGCATGCGGCTCTGCTAATTTCAAATAAAAATCTGGTGGTATTTTTTTTATAACTCCAGTTTCAAGTAAAAAATCAGGCGTAATTCCATCGGATTCGTACATCCTTATCAGGTCTTCAACACTAGGGCTTTTCTTGGTTGTTAACATAGATTTGGCTATGGAAAGCATCCTTTCTTTAGATGAAGAATATCTGCCGGATTCAATTTGTATTATGGTTCTAACATCATTCTTATGCTCTTTTAATTCAGGATACATCGATTTTAGATGCTCTATGTGTAAATCCATAATATCTTCTAAATTGACATTCCAACCAAAACGCGCAAGTAATGCAAGGGTTCTCCTTAATATGATTCTTAAATTATAACCGCCTCCTACATTCGAAGGTAAAGAACCATCAGAAATTGCAAACAATAAAGTCCTTGTGTGATCAGCTATTACTGATAGTGTTTCAAACGGTAAGATAGTTTTTTCTAAAACTTCATAGGATATGCCCAGTTCTTTTGCAATATTTGTTTTTAAAAGTCTTACATCATTTTGATAATTTGAATATTTCTTAGAGAATATCCTGAAATATTGGGATAGGAATTCTGATTTTGAATCAATATCGATACCAATAATATCCATTAGTTTTTTGATTACCGGTCCGAATGTAGCATCGTAACTTGTAGGAGTTCCTAGTGTGATCCATGACAAGCGCTCTAGGCCTGCTCCCATATCTATTATTTTGTTATCAAGGGTATGGTAATTGTGCTCGTCCCCCTCAAATTCAGTGAATACCGCATTTCCTAGCTCCAGTCCTCGAACATAATATTCCAATGAATAACCAAAAGCTCCGGCACCCATCCAAACATCTTCAACGAATGTGATTTCTTCTGATTGAATACCTAGTACATCCTTAAGGAGAGCGTGATCCAGTTCAATACATTTATCCTTCCAATATCCGCCTGGGGCGTCTGCGTTACAGATTTGACCTATCATACAGAAACTAGTATAGTGTCTACCAGTAAGGCCAACATTTTCAATATCATTAAATCGAAGACACATTTGAGGGACTACAAGAGGATTTTTTGGGATTTCAAATACGATTTTTCCATTCATTACCCTCTGAAAGTCTACAATTGAAGCAATCGTGAAATAAAGATCCTCTCTCCATCTACATACGACAGGATATCTTTGGATTATTGCGTGATCATTTTTTCTGAAAAAACTACTCACTTCTTTCCAAGTATTCACAAAATCTAGTCTTTTTGATGTCGGCGGATCGCCTATAAAGCTGTAGTTTTCATGCTCAGGACAGGATTCTTTATAATTTATAGACCAAAAGTATTTTCCGCATAACTTGCAATTTTGTCTTTTGAATCCTTTTTCATCGAATAATGAAACTTTGTAATATTTATCCGGATTTGAAGAAAAAAGAGATAATAGTGACTGTTTTTCCATTTCACACAAATTATTTGACAATGTTATTAATGCTTTTGTAGGTTTCGGTTAGGACCTAGCCCAAAAGGCATTTTACTTATTTCAGTTTACCAAGGTAATTCTATTATCTTATTACTATGACACTCTTTTCTTAGCTCTATAAATCCTTGTTGGGATGCGCTGTTTAGAACGATTGAATACATCTCTATTTGTAACCGCTGCATTTTTCTCTAAAGATAATATAATTAGTACTACGTTGGTTCTCTTTCTGCGAGGTAATCAGAGCTGGTATCTTTGTTGTAATAATTAGTATATCTGTGTTAAAAGGTTAAATTAACCTGTTCATTAAAGTTCAAATTATCAAGGTTCGTCAATTTGAATAGTTCAACAGATCAAACTTGGAAGAGAACGCATTATTCCAAAAATATTGATACATCCATGAATGGCAAGGACGTAATGATTGTGGGATGGGTCTCTTCGATACGTGAGCATAGTAACATAAAATTTCTCACAATCAACGACAGATTTGGCGGTATTCAAGTTATCTTAAAGAAAAATGAATATCCTACGTCACTCATGTCGGAAATACCAAAAATTAGGGAGCATGCTTCGGTTGCGATAAAGGGTAAAGTTAGAAGTGAACCAAAAGCACCAAATGGAATTGAAATAATTCCAATTGATTTTAAAATACTTTCTTTGGCTAATAAGAATTCTCCAATCGTTATTCAAAGTAGGAAAGGAATTGGAATTGAAACTAGATTAGACCTAAGAGCAATCGATCTACGTAGGCCTTATCTCCAATCGATTTTTAGTATAAGATACACTGTATTGAACTCATGTAGGGAATTTCTTAGAAATGAAGGTTTTATCGAAGTTATTACACCTAAAATAATTGCTACGGCAACTGAAGGCGGAGCTACACTCTTTCCTATTTTTTATTATGATAGAGAAGCATTTTTGACTCAAAGCCCTCAGCTTTATAAAGAGCAGCTGACCATGGCATTTGAAAATGTATTTGAAATAGGCCCTATTTTTAGAGCAGAACCGTCACGAACAAATAGACATTTATCAGAAGCCACATCAATAGATATAGAGAAAGCATATGCTGATTATAATGATGCAATGGAAATTTTAGAAAAAATGATTCATTTTTTGTGGGATGAGGTAAAAGACAAGAACAGGTCACATCTTGAATATCTAAAAATAGAACTACCCGATCTATCATTTCCATTTCAAAGATATAGATATTCAGATCTAATAGAAAAGTTGCAGAAGGCTGGAGAATCAATTGAATGGGGAGATGACATTTCACAGCGAAAGTTACGCAATCTCGATGATAATGATAGGAGAAATTTTTACTTTATAATTGATTGGCCCACTTCAATAAAGCCCTTTTATGTAAAACCAAAATCTACAGGAACAGAGTGTGAATCTTTTGATTTGATGTACGGAAATCTAGAATTATCGTCAGGCAGCACAAGAATCCACGATAAACATGAATTGATTGAAAGAATGAAAAAACAGGGATTAAACATTGATGCGTTTGATTTCCATTTGAAGGTTTTCGATTACGGCATGCCGCCTCATGCAGGATTTGGGTTAGGGCTCGAACGGTTAATGATGAGTATGTGTAGCGTTGACAACATAAGGGATGTTGTTTTGTTTCCCAGAGACATAGATCGATTATCACCTTAACAAATAATATATCTATGATAAGATGACAATATTATGATTTCAAAACATGAGTTAGAATATCTTGCTTGGATATCTAAAATCAATCTATCTGAAGATGAAGCTAAAAAATTTCCTGAACAATTGGACAAAACAATTGAATATATTGATATTCTTGAAGAACTTGCTCATGATGATTCGATTACTCTAGATTTACAGGAAATGAAATTCGATGAGCTGAGAGACGATGTGGTCAGTATGTCTGGAGTACATCCAATAAAAAAGAACCTGACAGAAGATGGCTTCTTAAGAGGCCCTAAGATGAGATAAGATGTCAAACCTACATGATTTACTAGCACATGAGGTAGTCCAAGGAATCAAAGAAGGATTATTTACTGCTGAAGAGTACGTTAGTTCTGTCGTTAAAATCATAGAAGATGTGGAATCTAAGTTACATTCATTTATCACATTGGACACTGAAACGGCTTTATCCTCTGCAAAGTTAATAGATAGAAAATTTAAAGAAAGGGAAGATATAGGACAGTTAGGTGGGGTAACGGTCGGAATTAAGGATAACATTTCTACAAAAGATATCAGAACCACATGCGCATCAAAAATACTCGAAGATTATTTCCCTTCCTATGATGCGACAGTCGTACGGTATCTGAAGCAAAATGGGGCAATAGTATTGGGGAAATTGAACATGGATGAATTTGGCATGGGTTCAACGACAGAGTACAGTAGATATCATCCAACTCATAATCCATGGAACTTAGATTATGTACCCGGTGGGTCATCAGGAGGTTGTGGCGCTGCTGTTGCGGCTGGGGAATGTACTGTTTCTCTTGGTTCGGACACTGGAGGTTCAATTAGATGTCCTGCAAGTTTCTGTTCTCTTGTTGGACTTAAACCAACTTATGGAAGGGTGAGTAGATACGGTTTGATTTCCTATGCAAATAGTCTAGAACAAATTGGTCCCATTTGCAGATCGGTAAAGGACATAGTCATGATAATGAACGTAATTTCTGGAAAAGATAATAATGATAATACAAGTATGTCCTCATTCCCAATTACTATTAATAATAAATTAGAGAAATTTGACACTGCGATACTAAAGGAATTGATTGATGGTAGTGATCATGAAGTTATAAGAAGTGTTTATTCAGCATCTGAAAAACTTAAAGAGATAGGATGCATGTGTGATGAAATATCGATAAAAAATTTGCATTATGCTTTGCCATCATATTATACTCTTGCAAGCGCCGAAGCGAGTAGTAATCTTGCGAGGTATGATAATATTCGATATGGATTTGACCTGCCAATAGAGGAGTATAAATGGGATACTTATTTTAGTAATGTTAGAGAAAACCTTGGTCAAGAGGTAAAAAGGAGAATATTAATAGGATCGTATGTTCTGTCTTCGGGATATTATGGCAAATATTATCTCAAGGCCAGGAGGCTTCGCTCACTATTGAAGTTAGAGCTACTTAAATTATTCAAAAAATATGATCTGTTGATTGGACCGACAATGCCAATACTTCCATTTAAATTTGGAGAAAAAATAGATGATCCGATTAAGATGTATCTTGTTGATATAAACACAGTAATAGCCAATCTTGCAGGAATCCCTGCAATAACACTGCCTATAGGGTTTAGTAACGGTCTCCCTATAGGATTGCAGCTAATGGCAGCACCATTTGAGGAACAAAAGCTGATCGAAGTATCATATGCGCTTGAAAATACTATCAATATTCAAAGGAGACCAAATATCACATGAGTTTGGTAATGATTGGATTAGAAATTCACGCTCAGATAACTGCACTTAAGAGCAAACTATTTTGTACTTGTCGTGGAAACTATCGTGACCTAATACCTAATACCAACATTTGTGAAACTTGTTGTGGGCTTCCGGGTACTTTACCAATTATCAATAAGAAGGCAATAGAATATTCTACAATGACATCCATTGCTTTAGGATGTAAAGTCCCAGACAAGATTATGTTTTACCGTAAGAATTACTTTTATCCTGACTTACCAAAAAATTTCCAGATAACCCAGTATAATGTCTATGGTTTTTCAAGCATAGGAGCAAACGGTTTATTCGAACTCGATGATTCAAAAAAAATTAGAATTACTAGAATTCAATTGGAGGAGGATCCAGGGAGAATTACTTATCTTGAAGGTGGCATGAACACTAGGAACTCTGCTTTGATAGACTACAATAGAGCCGGGGTTGCTCTAATTGAAATAGTCACAGAACCTGATTTTACAAATCCAAAAGAAGTTAGATTATTTTTAAATAAATTATCTTTAATACTCGAACATCTTGGTGTATGCGATACTTTAATGGACGGATCTGTAAGATCTGATGTAAATGTATCCATGAAAGGTGGTAACAAGATAGAAATTAAGAATATTAACTCTTTTAAGGAAGTTGAAAAAGCTATCAATTACGAAATTACTAGACAAAGTAGTCTGTATAACCGTAATATCAAAATAGAATCTGAAACGCGACATTGGGATGATAGGAAAAAAATTACATTAAAGGCAAGAAGTAAAGAGGAAGAACATGATTATCGATATTTTCCAGAACCTGATATTCCTATTATTGTATTAGGTGATATTTTTGTTTCTAATCTAAAAGATCATATGCCTGAATTACCAAAGCAAAGATTCGATCGATTTGTATCAAAATATAAACTCTCAGAACATACATCTAATATTCTCGTAAATGATAAGAAATTGGCTGATTTTTTTGAATCAACTTTGAAAGTATATTTTTCGCCTGTAGAAATAGCCAATTTTCTTATTACTGACTTTAAGAGTATGATTGAAGATGATCGTGAGAGTATTGACTATTTGATAAATATGAAGGTGAAACCAGAGCATGTCGCAGAACTGGTCAAAATGGTTGAAGGGAATAAGATTAGCAGAATTACAGCAAAAGATATTTTAGTCAAAATATTCAGGAGCGGAATGTTGCCGTCGGAAGTTATGAATAATACAAATTCTTTCAAGATAGCGGATGAAAAAACTCTTATGGATGCAGTTGAGTCAGTTTTTGATACAGAAAAATCTGCCGTTGAAGATGCAAAAACGAATCATGAAGCAATAAATTTCTTGCTAGGTAAAGTAATGAAATTTACTAATGGACGTGCAGATCCAAAAATTGTGATGCGCATAATAAATAATAAATTAAATAAACATGATACATAGGGCGTTTTCACTGCAATAAAATAATTGTGATTTAATTTCTCTTCTTTTCATTGAACTAATTGATAGTCATCTCTCCGACATCTGTTCTAATTGATGTGATACCATTGGGAGAAATGCTCCAATATCGCTGACAATTCCAATTGCCTGTGTTGTTCCTCTATCTAGAAGTTTTGTTACAACAGCCTGACTAATATCTACTGCAACGACCTTTACTCGTGCAGGAATCATATTTCCTACAGCGATTGAATGTAACATAGTAGATAGCAGAAGAACCATTTTTGTATCAGCTAAAATGTCTCTGTATCTATCTTGGGCCTCTATAACATCCGTTATTACTCCCGGAATAGGTCCATCATCTCTAATTGACCCACAAAGGGCGTATCTTACATTATTTTTAATACACTCATACATTATTCCAGATTTTAGAATATTTCTCCTTACCATTTCTTCTATAGACCCTGCTCTAAAAACCTCGTTTATTGCTTGCATATGATTTCTATGACCACGAATTGCTAGTGTTCCGTTTTTTACATTCATCCCTAAAGAAGTACCAAAAAGTGAATTTTCTATATCATGGACAGCCAATGCATTACCAGTAAGTAATCCGTCAATATACCCCATTCTGATCATTTTGGCCAGTGATTCGGCCGCACCCGAATGGACAATCACCGGTCCAGCAGTAATCACTATTTTCCCACCCCTATTCTTGGTATTGTAAATATCCATTGCTATTTTTCTTGCAATCTGTTGAGTAGGCCTTTCACTGGAGCTTGTACTACTCATAAATTGAAAAATGTCTATACCTTCCCTAGGGCGTTCTTCAGGTAATATTCTGACTCCTTGTTCACCCGTTACTATCTTATCTCCAGTACGGACATCCCTAATTTTTCTACATTCTGCCTTATTGTTTCTAAGATCAACCACAATACACTTATCCATCATCATATTATCAACATCAATCCATTCATTGTTGAGAAAAATTTGTGTGGCGTTGTTAGTTGTACTGTAGAAATCTCTTGGCATTACCATGTCACTAGGAGCAGACTTTAGGACGACTCCATCAATTTTAGTTGGTTGTGCACCTTCTATAAAAACTGATTCCAATAATTGGTCAAGATGTTTTTTAGTCTTTCCTGATATCAATAATTTTGCATAACTCAGTTCATCCTTCTTTTTTCCAACATTAAATTCAAGAACATTAAAGTCTCCCTTTAAGTCCATTATCTTGTCAAATATTCTGGTCAGGATCATTGAATCAATGAGATGACCTTTGATCTCTATAGATTGTTCATATGTTCTTTTCAAGTAAGATCAATAAATAATAAATCTACTTAAGTCTTAAATTGGAAGTATCACTTTGCCATTGTACTCGGGGATTTTCTCGTTTTGAGAAATATTCTTAATAATTTCATCTTTTCTAACTTCAATAAACCATTGAGCTACAGATTTTGCAATTCCATTTTTATCGCATATTGCAATCAAGTAACCATTTTCATTATGTACAGTAGTAAAATAATTTTCTTCCCCAACAGGTTGCCAGTTGTTATTGTTATTGTCCTTTAATGCTAAAGCCGGCATGGCTACATTTCCAGTATATTTATTCAAAATTTCTTGAGCTGTTCTAACTCGTTTTTCGCCTATTTTTAGGGCCGTAAAATACTGCATTTATTCATACTCTATTTGAATCATCATTTATAGTTTGCAAAATTTCAAACACAAGGTCAAATTTATCATTTGATATGTAATCACTGGCAGATTTTAAGAAAAGTTGTAATGATTCTTTTGAGTACCCTTCAAATTCATATTCTTTTGCTTGTAGGGCCATTTCCAGCTTATCCATATTATGAACAAATTTGGCACTGACTGTGATATTGTCGTTATATTCATTCCAAATATCAAGATATTTTTCTTGCAAGGAGTTGGGTAGCTTTGAAATGATCTTTTTCATAGCCTTGTCTTCTAGTAATTTTTTTTCTTCAGAAGTTATCTTATCAGGCATATGGTCTCCGACAAATGATTCGGCCAGATCGTGAATATTAACCATCTTCATAATATGCTCCGGATCTAAATTCATTATTTCAGCCAAAACCATGGAAGTCATGCACATTGAGTAGGAATGATCTGCAACGGATTCAGGTAATCCAATATTAGATTTTTGAATCCAACCAGATCGCTTTATTCTTTTAAGATTACAAACAATACGAAAAAAGGATACAAGGTTAAGAATCTGGTTTTTTTCTAATTCCATGTTTTGTAGTGAATTCTAATTCATATTAATGTGATGTAATTCTTGCATCTCATCGGACTGTAGGCTGAACCACATCATGAATCTTTGAGTATTCAGAAAGCATTAGCAGATTAGGAAGTAACTGGTCAAGGAGATACAACATCGCGCTAGTTACTAAAGCCATAATTGTTGTGATGAAAATCAACAGAAGTACGTTTCGCGTCTGTTCCAATTCTAAGCACTAGGAATTTCAGTATGTTTTTTATTTAAATCTACTTGAATCTCAATTTAACTTCCAGGGGGTATCATTACGTTTTTGTCGCATATTTGTCACTCTTGAAAGAACAAAAAACAAATCTGATAGTCTGTTTAGATAGGTAAGAATTTCCTGATTTATTTTTTGTTCTTTAGCAAGTGCTACTGCGGATGTTTCAGCACGTCTTACGACAGTTCTACAAATATGTAATAAAGATGCTTCAATGGTTCCCCCGGGAAGTATGAAATATGATATTGGTGCCAATTCAGATTCAAAATTATCAATATATTTCTCAATAGTAGAAATCATCCCTTTTTTGACTAGTATTTTATCATCTTTCAAACTATTGGGATTGGCCAATTCTGCACCTAGGACGAATAAATCTTGTTGAACGTCCAAGAGTATTTTTTTTATATCATCAAAAATCAAATTCTTTTCAATATTTGAAATTATCACTCCTATATGAGAATTAGCTTCATCCACTTCTCCATATGCTATTATTCTTAAATCAGATTTGGAAATCCTTGAACCACCAATTAATCCTGTATCTCCTTTATCACCCGTTCTAGTATAAATTTTCAAGATTGAGATAGAATGTTAGTTGACTCAATAAATTACTTTTTGTATGCTTGATTATTAGGTTAATAGATTATTGTCCGATTTTGGTCATAAAAGGTAAGCTATTACCAGTCCTTTCGAATGCCCTACAATAAATTGAACACAACTTAGTAAGAATGAACTTCTATTTTGTGTTCTTTTAGGTATTTCTTCTTCTTGAAACGTTCGCTACACTTCTCGCATCTGAAGGGTTTTTCAAATTCCATAAGGAATCTTCTTCTCCTTTCTTCAGGGGTTTCCACAACCACCTTTAAATCTGTATTATCCATCGTAATTAATTTTTAAAATCTTGTTATAGTTTATTTACTTTAGGGAAGATAGTACTAGATTTTTGGATGATTTCTGTACGCCGGATTTGTCATCGATCCCAAGACAAGATTATATATAATTTGTACAGAAGGTTAGCTGTGCCGTCGTAGCTCAGCCTGGGAGAGCACTCGACCTATAATTTTGGGGTGATGCTGAAGACCGAGCTGTCGTGAGCTCAAATCTCACCGACGGCATTTATGGTTTAACAAAATCGTTATTATGTATGTAAGTGTAAGAGTAATGCGTATGACAAATCCTTTGCTAAATGTGTTCAAGCGAATCTTTTGTAATCATGACAATACTTTTTCATTTAGAAAGTATAATGACTTTGATTTCTTTGAATATAATAAATGTATTAACTGTGAAAAAATTTTGAGATATCTTAGGGGTTTTGATGAAAGCATTAGAGGGTGATAATATTTAGAATCAATCTACAAATTTTGATTATCGTCTGGTGGGCAGGAGCCATTATTGCTGGGATATCGCTGTTGATTCCCCAGTATAATTATTATCTTATTTTTAGTTCTTTGGGATGGATAACAGTAGGGCTAACCTCAGGACTCATTTTCTACGCACTAAAAAGAAATAATAAAGAAAGTCAGAGAAATATGTCGTCGAATATCAGCTGATTTCCTTTCCGCCTTGTTCCTCAATAACAACAAGAGTAACGGTAGAAGTTATACCAGGTATCTTTCTGATTCTACTAGTAATTGTGTGATTCATTGTTTCAGTATTGTCTGACTTTACTTTGACAAATATATCATGAACTCCATATGTTCCTCGTACTTCTTTAACATCAGAGAGATTTGCAATTTCATCAATTATTTTCTCTTCTGAACCAAGGGTGCAATTTACAAGTATGTATGCAGTAGACAATAATGACTTTAGGAAATTTAGTGTATTTTAGTCTTTTCTATTATTGTATTTTGTCGATAAACGAAATAAACATCTACTATTTCAAGGTATAAAGTTTGTAAAGTTCTCCCGTTCGTTTACTAACGTAGTTCCATTCTTTTGCACTATAATTAACTCTGACAAATTTTAGTCTCAATTCTGGATGAAGTCTAACATATACATCGTCTCCTATTGTTATATTATTTGATTTTGTCAGAGACGTCATTTTTGCCGATACACTCATACAATAGCTTAGGATATCTGGAGATAAATTTTCATCATGTCCATATTGAACAATAATGTTTTCTCCTTCATCAATTCCTATCTTTGCACTTAAATCAGGATAATCGTACTGATTCAAAATTGGGTTTAATCCATTTTTTATGATTGTTAACATAGATATTCCACATCTGACAGCCCTATCACATGCTACATATTTGTTAGATAATGATGGAAAGAACGCAATAACGGCATCACCTACATATTTTAAGACAAATCCTCCGTATCGATACACTGCTAATGACATTTCATATGTGAATGCCCGAATTATTGTTACGAATTTGTCTACTGGAATGGTCATTGAAAGGTTTGTTGAACCCACCATGTCGACATATAAGATGACTAGTGGAATTTTGGAATTCACATGACTTTTTAGAAAATTCTGTCCGGATTCCAAGTTTGAATCATACTGGTATCTCCTCTTTAGTGCCTTCCATATTCTGTTCTGTGTTTGTTTAATTTGAGTGTCTGTGTCGTATATAACCTCTGATTCTAGTTTTCTCTTCTTTTCATCTGTAATCATAGAAATAAAAGGCGATTTACTTTTATTCAGATCTTGAGATTTAATTTTATCGACTTCCTTATTTCCTGAAGTCATAAACTGTATCCATCCCGATCTTTGTGATAGTTTTCAACTAATAATAAGATATTGAAGTTTCGGGACGAATCTTTGAAATTGAACTCCATATTGGCAATTTAAGAAACCTGCAGTTATATCTAATATGTCAGTATTAATTTGAGAGTAACATTTTGTGACCAGCGTTAAATTGAATATTCAAAGAAAGACTAATTAGGACTAAAGTTTATCATGAGTAAAGACATCTGTTTTTTATGAGAATCCCAAATAATCATACTGATGATTTTAGTAAGAATTTAAATGACTACTTTGCCAAAATTGAGGATACTCACTTAGAAAGAATAAAGCCGTTCCTTGCTACAAGAGAACTTAATGTAATGCTTCAAGATGGATCTGTGACAAAATCTTCTACTTTTGATCCAAAGCACGTCGTAGAGTTTTATCGATCCTTTCTGAGTGATCTAAAAAACTGGAAAGGTGATATTCAGGAAACAACAGGCGAACTCAATAGAATAACTTGTCAAATTTCCACTGCTCTGGATAATTATACTATCAAAGGTTATTTTGGAATACAATTCCATGTGTTACCCTACTATAAACCTGATAAACAAGTTATAGGCCTGCAAAAAGAATTATTTGAACTTTCAACTAGGAATTCTGCTTTACAAGAATCAGTATCTAATATTGGTAACTCCACAATAAAACAGGAATTAAAAAAAATGGCTCTTGATGAGTTAGAATTTGAAGACCTCTTTGAAAGGTTACTTCAAAATCAGGAACTAATTGGTAAACTTGAAGAGAAAGTAAAAAATATAGAAGAATCATATCCAGAACTAAATGGAGCGGAGAAGAGGAAAAGTTCGATAATTTCTGAACTAGAAAACTTGGTCATAAAGCTTTACCAAGTCTCAGCAATTACAATTGATTATAATAAGCTAATGCAAGGAGAAGAAGGAATAATTGTGTACTTTGATGTGGAAACAATCCATAAAAAGAAAGGAAATGGAAGAGGAAAAGGAAAAGGAATGGAAAAAGGAAATCAAACTAAATCTGTAAATTTCGAAAATATAAAAGATATCACAAAAGAAAGAACAACTGAACTGTTTGATGAAGTTGCTTCTGCACTACAACATGAATTCATTTGAATTTGATTTACCTAAAGATGTAAAATGCACTACGACAGAATGTCAATATTTGTTTATTTAAACATGACAATCTGTATATAAATAGGGCTACAAGTACTGTCTGATTTTCATGCGGCATTTTTAATTTGATGATTAATTATCAATGGCAGGTTTCAAAACTGATAACCAATCTCGGCTGATATTATCTCTTTTCTTATATTATAGAATCAAAAATCTATATGATTTGCCAGATAGGATTTTTTCATAGAAATTTCTAATTTATTTCCCAGGCATGGGGCAATAGATAGACTTAATTATTATTATCTTGTCCAAATGCAGGCGCTGTTGTAGTCCCAATAATTATTAACGTGCCAATTAGGCAAATCAATTTGTATTCAAAATTATGTATACTCATACACACACGTGTGCCATTTGAGAATATAAATTACTTTGCAGATATTCTAGTTTAAAATAAACATAGTCAAAACCGGTTCAAATAATGGAAATTCTAATTGACGTTCTTAAAAACAAAAATCATAATATTATGAGAATAGTAAACCTCCTTGAATAAAGAATTTGACCAATTTGCGTGAGAAAGGTATTCCTACGATACAAGACATAATAAGGGCCCAGAAATTGATGGACAAGGCAGATGTAAGAAAAACACCATTATTGAAATCCAACACATTTTCGAATATTGTACGAACAAATATTTTTCTAAAATTTGAACTGTTTCAGAGAACGGGTTCTTTTAAGGTTAGAGGGGCGTATTCAAAAATTAATTCACTTACAAACGAGCAATGCAAGTATGGTGTTGTCGCAGCCTCAGCAGGAAATCATGCACAAGGAGTTGCCTATGCTGCTCAGAAGAGAAATATCAAATGCAATATTGTAATGCCAAAAAATGCGTCCCCTGCGAAAGTGGCCGCTACGCGTTCTTACGGGGCAAATGTAATTCTATCTGGAGATACGTATGAAGAATCATGGAAAACAACTGAATCAATGTCAAGAGAAAACGGATATTCAATTATCCATGCATTTGACGATCCTGTTGTTATAGCCGGACAGGGCACTATTGGCTTGGAATTAATGGAAGATTTGAAGGATATTGACAAGATCTATTTACCGCTTGGGGGCGGTGGGCTTGCATCAGGAGTATGCATTGCAATCAAGGCTAGGAGACCCAATGTCAAAATTATAGGAGTTGAATCCAACCAATTTCCTGCGATGAAAAAATCACTGGATGAGGGAAATCTATGTCATATTAATGGTGGATTTTCTATCGCCGATGGTATTTCAGTCAAGTCTCCAGGCGAGTTAACATTTGAAATATGTTCAAAGTATTTGGACGATGTTGTTACTGTAGATGATGTTGCTATAGTAGAGACTATGTTTACGCTTATGGAAAGAGAAAAGGTTGTAGTTGAACCCGCTGGGGCAGCGAGTCTGGCTTATTTACTTTCTAGTGGTAAAATAAAAAATAGTCAAAATATAATTTCAATTCTTTCTGGAGGCAATATAGACATGTATCTATTAGGTCAAATAGTATCAAAAGGTTTAATGCAAATGGGAAGATTAGTTAAAATATTTATCCAATTGCCGGACAAACCAGGAGCTCTAAAAAATGTTGTCGATAAGATAGCAGAACTCAGCGTCAATATTGTTCAGGTTGAGCATGATCGTCTGAGTTCTAATGTTGCGGCAGGCTCCGCTGGGGTATACCTGAGCCTAGAATTAGAAAATGAAAAACATTCAAGAAAACTTTTGGATTTTCTAAAGCAAGAAAAAATGATTTTTAAGATTGTACCTTAACTACAGTAGCAATATTCTCTAAACCCGGCTTTATCCGCAGTAGACCCACCAATCTTGATCAAAATAAACTCATTCTTGGTTCTTGCGTAAGAGTCATTCAAATTTTGATTTTCACGCAAAACTTGGTACTCATCCATAGATAATTTCTTACGAAATCCAATTTCCTCTTCAAGATTCATATCCTTTACTATTTCCTTGTAACCTGGTTGCATAACTCCACTGAAAACCATAGCACTACTACCGCTTCCATATGATCCAAATCCGACTCTGTAACCTTCGATATCACGATCTTTCTTATATTCATATTCAAGTAAACTCCTAAATCCCATATACATAGACGCTGTATACAAGTTTCCAATGATGTTAGAAGCTTCAAGTGAGCTTGCCATCTTTTTCTCATACACCTCGTTGTAAAATGAGGTATGCATGAATGCTTTTCTGAATTGTTCATCTGCCTTCATAAATTCTTTATCCGCTAAAGTAGATTCTATAGTCCCACGACTGTCATTTGGGATGGGTTCATGGAAACCTATCTCCTTTATTACATGTTGCCATCGTGGAAGAGTTCTCCATTCATGCCTTAACAAATATGCCAGTGCCTTTTCTCCCATTCTCCTATATGGTAAATGCACCGTAAACAAATCAATGTAATCTGTTATTGATTCGCCATCCTTAAGATGAATCAATCCCGTTCTCATCGCCTTTTCCTTATAGCTATCGAATGCCTTTCTAACTTGTATTAAATATAATAAATTGGAATATAGTCCATTTACAAGTGGTGTCTCCTTTCCAAATGGTCTATAGAAGTCGTATTCATTCTTGATTATTGTTGAAGTGACTTTTGGATCTAGTGCAAGCAATCTGGGCTCTTCCTTGATCAAAAGGGCAACTGCTCCTGCTCCCTGTGTATACTCACCAGACGATCCAACATCGTATTTGGCTATGTCGCTTACAACTACAATAGCAGCCTTATCATTATTTTCTTGTGCTCTTATCCAATTGGTATTGTCATAAATTGCATAAGATCCGCTGACGCAAGCAAATTTACATTCAATTCCTCCAGCATGCTCGAATGAACCGTCACCGTACACCTGTTCCAACATACCTACCACAAAAGAGTTTAATGCTTTTGATTCGTCAATACTTGATTCCGTTGCGGCATACACTCTACCGATGTCATCAGGATGTAAATTATTCTTTTTCATTAGCTCGAGACACGCATTTGATGCCATACAAGCTGCATCCTGATTTGTGTCGACCAAAGCCATCTTTTTTATTCCTATGCCATGTTCTAGCTTTTGGGGATCAATTCCTCTTGCTTGAGCAAAATCTTTGTAGTCAACGTACAGTTTTGGAACGTATATGGCAAGATCGTCAATGCCAGCTGGCATGTTAACAGTTTTTCTCATAATAGACATTTAAAGGTACTTGTTGATATTCGACACTAATTAAAGGAAATTCTACATGAAGTTGACATATTTTTAAGAAAATTATATCATATATCCCAGATATTTGATATCATATTCTGAGTAATCTTTGATTTTTTAATCCACCATGATAATAATTGAAATATTTCATTATCTTTAACAAGTTATCCTTGATTGTCTCTCAAACTTACTGTTTGATTGAGCTATAACTCTTGCTTTACCTAATGGACTCGAATTGTTTCGTAGAAATTATTACGTTCATGAGCCAGGAATCCAATTTGTTTAATTGCTGCAATAATTTTATCTGACGTTAGTTCTGTAGATCTTGCTCCAGTTGCACTAACTACTTCTTCACCAATTAAGGTGCCTCCAAAATCGTCTGCACCATAAGTTAATGCAAGTTGAGCCATTCCTATGCCATTTGTAAGCCATGAAGACTGGAGATGATCGATAAGTCCTGAAAAAACTATCCTGGATATTGCAATCATTTTTAGTAATTCTAAACCCCCTGAAGGATATTTTATCATTCCGTCTGCTTGCATTTTTGTATTATTTGGTTCAAAGCTCCAAGGAATAAATGACATGAAGCCACGAGTTTTTTCCTGTAATTCTGCAATCTTAATCAAATGTCTTGCTCGTTGTTCATAATCTTCTCCAGTGCCGTACATCATTGTGGCCGAGGATTTTATGCCCAGCTCGTGGGCTTGCTTCATGATATTTAGCCATTCATCACTTTTTATTTTCAAGGGACTAATTCTTGATTTTACTTCATCATCCAGAATTTCTGCTCCGGCACCGGGCAATGTGTCCAGGCCTGCTTCCTTCAATCTAGAGAGTACTTCTTTGGTGCTGCTCTTCTCTACCTTGGAAATAGTATCAATTTCAGAAGCTGAGAGTCCGTGAATTGCAACGTCAGGATATTTCTCCTTTATCGTTTTGAAAGCTTCCTCATAATACTCGATCTTGAGATCTGGATTGTGACCGCCTTGCATCAAGACCTGACTTATTCCGAAATGCTCCCTTGCTGTTGCGACCCTTTTTACTACATCATCTACAGATAAGGTATATCCTTCAGAATCACCAGGAGGTCTGTAAAAAGCACAGAACTTGCAATATGTTATGCATACGTTAGTATAATTTAGAATAATGTTGTTAACAAATGTCGCAACTTTACCAAACAGCTTATCTCTTAAAATATTTCCAATAATGCCTAACGCGTAGGGATTATCAGATTTTAATAACCTGATACAGTCGTCTATCGCAAGCCTTTTTCCATGCAACACTCGATCAAGAATATCACTTACATCAGATTTCTGAATCAACCCTTGTGCAAAGAAGCTCATGAACTATATCTTTCATGACGATTGTCAACGATATTTATTCTTTACAAACATTGTCAAAAAAGTGAAGATTTATAGCCGATATGGACATCATCTAAACAATTTGTTACAAAGCATTGCAGGGAGTTCAAATGCTGTAGAGAAAGTCATTCATGGTGAAGAATTATCATTCAATGATGGCCTGGAATTAATGAATAATGAAAATGTCTTCGTGTTGGGCGCTGCTGCAAATTTGATAAAAAAAAAACTAACCGGTAACACTATAACATTTGTTGCTTCATATTACCTGAACTATACAAATATTTGTGCTGCAAGTTGTCCGCTTTGTGCTTTTTACAGAAAAGGAACCGAATCTGATTCATATACGCTGACAATAGAACAGATACTGACAAGAGCAAAAATAGCAATAAACGAAATGAAGGCAACAGAACTCCATATCGTTGGTGGGTTCCATCCAAAATTAGGACTTGACTATTATGAAAAGATGATAAGGGAAATTAAGAGAGAATTTCCATCAGTCACAGTTAAAGCACTTACCCCGGCCGAAATTCATTTTATTTCTCATATTACCAAGAATTCGATAAAGGAAGTACTTTCCAGATTAAAAGATTCAGGACTTGATGCCCTACCTGGAGGAGGAGCAGAAATATTCAGCAAAGATATACGAGATATTATCGTGAGGGGAAAATGTTCTGGGGATGAATGGCTCAAAACTGCTGGTATCGCACATGAGATCGGAATACGATCAAATTGTACGATGCTTTTCGGTCATATTGAGAAACCACAACATGTTGTAGACCATTTAATTAAAGTACGCGAATTACAAAAGAAAACGGGAGGATTTATTACTTTCATACCATTGAAGTTTAGCCTGGACAATACAGAACTTGAACAAAAACGACTAATTGAAAATGAAAGTTCTTCAATATATGATCTGAAAGTAATTGCTTTATCAAGACTCATGCTCGCTAATGCTATGAAAAATATTTCTGTATATTGGGTTGCGCTAGGAAAGAAATTAGCTCAGGTTGCGCTATCATATGGAGGGAACGATCTTGTTGGTACCGCCTTTTCAGAAGAAATTTTTAAGGCTGCAGGAAAAATCACAGGAACTACAATTCAGGAATTAATTTCACTGATTAAAGATGCAAAATATATACCCTTACAGCGAGACACATTTTTTAATATTTTGTAACGTTATAAATACTATATGTGACTAGCTATATCGTTGAATTTTTTGAGTGTTACTATCTACGAATAATAATTCATCATATGAAAGAATATTACTAGTCTTAGCTTTTTGTAGCATTGTTATTATAGCATTCTTTCCTTTCTGATCCATATCAATGGTAAGAGCATTTACATACATCTTGACAAATTTTTCAATTAGCGATTTAGAATTCCCTCTACCAAATTGCATCGAATATTCTAATGCATCATCCAAATGATCAAGTCCATATTTTATAGAACGCCTGAATAGCTCATCAAACTCCATTATTTCCTTAATCTTTAGGGAACGTTTACTTATAACGTTTATTCCAAGTGGAACAGGCATGCCGTTGGTAAGATCGTGCCACCATCGTCCAAGGTCCAATATTTTCTGGAATTCATTCCCAAATGCAATTTGTGCTTCATGAATAATTAGGCCAGCATCTACCAGCCCAGATGAAATATACTTTGGAATTTCATTAAAGATAATTTCAATTCCATTAAATTTTCCTATGGCCAGATTTAGAAGTAAATTTGCAGATGTCATTTTTCCTGGAATTCCGATCTTATACTTGTGTAACTGTTTCAATTCAATATTCCTTTTTGAAATTACAATTGGACCATAGTTGATTCCAAAACTTCCACCGCTATTCAAAATGACATAATCTTTGATGAATGCTAAAGCGTGAGCTGAAATCGCTGTAATGTCTAAATCATGATTGATTGCACGCTTATTCAGCTTCTCAATATCTTCAATAACATGTTTTATTTCGAAATAAGGCGAATTAATCTTACCCGAAGCAATCCCATAAAACATAAAAGCATCGTCCGCATCGGGGGTGTGTCCCAGTGTTACTTGTTTCATAAAAAAGTGATTATTCTGACGATATTTTTATTTTACAGTTTTGGAGTCCGGATATCTAAGAATGTGTGAAGATAAAAGCAGTAATATATTATTTCAAGCAGATTCCCGTGTTTGCTTCTCAACACTATTTGTATTCTCCTTCAATTTGATCCAGTTTCTTAGTAAATTAAGGAAGATTTAATAATCCTGCATAGATTTTTTGTGGTTTGTAAGATGCCAAAGTTCAAGTCTACACAGGATATATTAAGAATTATAGGAAATAAGGATCAAATTCGTAATTTCGGTGTTATAGCTCACGTAGATCACGGAAAAACTACAATGAGTGATAGTTTATTGGCTGCATCAGGTATTATTTCTCCTTCGGTTGCCGGTCAGGCGCTAGCACTCGATTCAATGAAACTAGAACAAAATAGACAAATGACAATTAGAGGAGCCAACGTAACCCTGTATTATGAAATCGATGGAAAAGAATACGTGATTAATATGATTGATACTCCTGGACATATCGATTTCACAGGAAGAGTTACTCGAGCACTAAGAGCGATTGATGGAGTCGTTGTAGTCTCAGATTCTGTAGAAGGAATAATGACTCAAACAGAAACTGTAACCCGGCAAGCTCTTGAAGAGCGTGTCAGGCCAGTTCTTTATATAAACAAAATTGATAGACTCGTCAAAGAGCTAAGATTAGATCCATCTGCCATGCAAAAATGGCTTTCAAACATTATTGCAGAATTCAACAAGTTAGTCGATATTTATGCCGAACAAGAACTAAGAGAAAAATGGAAGGTAAGTATTCAGGGAAATAGCGTAGCCTTTGGTTCGGCAAAGGATAGATGGGGATTTAACTATAATATTGCTCAAAAAAATGGAGTTGGTTTTAAGGATGTTTATGATGCATACAACTCTGACGACCAATCTTTGATAAAAGGACTTTCAGAAAAAGCTCCTTTGCATGAGGCTGTACTTGGAATGGTCGTTCAGCATCATCCACCACCCCATGTAGCACAGCGTTATAGAATACCGAAAATTTGGCCAGGGGATCTTGATTCTGACGTCGGAAAATCACTAGTATCTTGTGATGAAAAGGGACCAATTTTAATGATGGTTACTACAATTAATGTGGATCCCCAGGCTGGCAGGATAGCTACTGGTAGATTGTTCTCTGGGACAATAAAGGATGGAGATGAAGTTTATCTAATTGACGGAAAAAGAACAGGTAAAGTTCAATCGGTAAATATCTACATGGGTAACACTCGTGAAGTAGTAAACATGCTTCCTGCGGGAAATATACCTGCTCTACTTGGGATAGATCATGCAATTGCAGGAGAGACATTTTCATCGATTAAAAATATACCTGCATTTGAATCAATAAAATATGTCTCAGAACCTGTTGTTACTATTGCGATAGAACCAAAACATCCCAAAGATCTACCAAAATTGGTCGAAGCATTAAGAAGAATAACTGTTGAAGATCCAAACCTAATAGTAAAAATCAATGAAGAAAGTGGTGAAACATTACTATCAGGCATGGGTGTGCTACACCTTGAGATAGCGACATCTCTGATTCTAGAAACTGGTTTGGAAATTACAACTACTCAACCTCTAATCAATTATCGTGAAACCATACGCAATAGTGCTGGGCCTATTATGAGCAAATCTCCAAATAGACATAATAAGATTTTCATGAGAGCTGAACCATTAGGAGAAGATATTATTGAATTAATAAAGAATGGCCAAATTCATGAGGATTTAGATAGAAAGCAAATTGCAAAATTATTAAGAGAAAAAGGTTGGAGTGCAGATGAAGCAAAAAATGTTTCTGCTGTTGATATCAGCGGGAACATACTCGTCGATGAAACCAAGGGTGTTCAATTTATTCAGGAATCGATGGATTCCATAAGGTCCGGCTTTGATGATGTAATACATTCAGGTCCCATTGCTCATGAAACGCTTCGTGGAGTAAAATTTGTTCTGCACCATTTTGTACCACATGAAGACCCTGCTCATCGTGGGCTAGCACAACTAATGCCAGCCACCAGGCGGTCTATGCTGGGATCAATGCTTTTAGCGGATCCAGCACTGTTAGAACCAATTCTTGGTATGGAGATAAAATGTCCACAAGAACAAATCGGAACAGTAGCAGGAATCCTATCAGGAAAGCGTGGAAAACTATTGAACGTCGAACAAAAAGGAGTAATCAGCATTATACTAGGTGAGGTTCCTGCATCCGAGACATTTGATTTGTCTGAGGTAATGCGTGGCGGTACTGCCGGCAAGGCCTTATGGAACACTTATTTTAAGACCTGGCAAGCTGTACCACAATCTATATTCAAATCTCTTGTAAATGACATTAGGAAGAGAAAGGGTTTGAACCCAGAACCACCGAATGCTGATGAATTTGTGGACAAAGAATAATTTAGGCATTCGAGAGAGGATAAGTCTTTTGATATGATAATTTCAATAGTCTGGAATCTTTTATAAGAAATTCGTAATAAATAGTGGATAATTTATATGTTAGATCCAGAGATAATATAATAATTGTAAAGAGGTGCAATCCGAATGTTTAACAAAGAATCATGCAGATCATGTGGGAAGAGCTTGGTGCCTTTCTCGATGTGCAACTATTGCAACGAGCATATTTCGTGGATTTGCAATAAATGCCAACGGGTGGAGGATGTAACTCATAAACATGACAGGGACTACGAATCACATGAAGACACCAATTTGCAATTCAGAGATTCCATCGAGAATGGAATAATGCATTTTCATAAAGCTAGGATGCCGAAATAGACTTAACGACCTGTATCATTCTTCGTGTGTTCATGTTGCTTTTTAGAGTTAACTGGACAACTGTCTCTTTCCACTTCTACATAAATCTTGGATGACGTTCTTACGTCAATTACTGATTTGATTCGTTCTTCAATTGTATCTATCACTTGTTCTATTTGATCCGTATTTATGTTATCTACGATACTTACTTCCATCGCAACTAGGACATCATTGGGACCAAAATGCATTGTTCTAAGTGTAATTACTCTGTTTACTTCAGGAATCTTTAAGACCGATTCTATAATTTTAGTGTGATTCTTTTTAGTCATTGCTTCACCAATAAGAAGAGCTCTATTTTCTTTTGCTAAAAAGAAGGCAAATAACATTAGAACCGCACCTATTGATATGGAAGCTATAGCATCATAGATCATATTGTTAGTAACTTCAGACAGGTAGATTCCTATTGCAGCTATTGCTATTCCAAGCAGGGCTGCTGAATCCTCAACTATAACGGTTAGAATAGTAGGGTCTTTACTTTCTTGAAATTCTGTAAATAACTTGCGCAGGTTTACTTTTTCTCCTCTCGCTTCAATGGTATCCTTAAACAAATTGAAAGCAATGCGCAAGGCATTACCTTCAAAAATGGCTGATATAAAGAGTATAACGTAACTTATATTTGCATTTACAATTTGATGGGGATCATAAATTGAACTAAATCCTTTTTCAAAAGAAAGAATTCCTGAAATGCCAAATAATAAAGTTGCAACAATAAACGACCAGAAAAATTGCTCTTTTCCATATCCAAATGGATGTCTTTCTGTGGGCACTCTTGAGCTTGTTTTGATTCCAATAAGCAACAATACCTGGTTAAATGTGTCAGAAAAAGAATGGTATGTTTCTGACCACATAGCGCTACTATTTGTGAGTAACGCTGCAATCAGTTTAGCAATTGATATTGCTAAGTTGCCAAATAGCGCAGCGTAAACAGCCCTCTTGGAACTTCCGACCAAAAATTATTCTCCTATTATCCCATAATACTATGGCAAATTAACGAGGACTAATCTCCTTCATAAAGATATTCGGGTCAAGTTTGGAGAATTCCATCAAATTTATCCTCTCTCCTTTTGTCATTATTTCTCTAACTTTCTTGCCAGCAGCAGGTTCTTTCCACCATTTCTCGCTGAACCTATTCATAAGATATCTCTCTAATTCTGCAGCTCGTATTGCAGCTAACATGTAACTTGGTACATACATTATTGATTCCGGAAGAATGTGATGTAACATCCAATATTCTCCAGGCACTTTAAGCCCCATATACTTTTTGATTAACTTTTCATATAATCTGCTTGTTTCATAAATAGTAAGATTTCTATTCCAAAATTCCATTTTCATCAATGAATTTGCAGTATAAAAAACGACAAAAAATAGTTCCATGAACTTATTTTTCCAGACAAGTTCACTTAACACTTTATCATTTGTGATTCCAATATCATTCAAATATAACGGATTCTTTGTCAATCTCTCCATTAGTATTGAAAATATTTCCG
Organism: Nitrososphaeraceae archaeon; assembly: GCA_036566445.1. Taxonomy (GTDB): domain Archaea; phylum Thermoproteota; class Nitrososphaeria; order Nitrososphaerales; family Nitrososphaeraceae; genus TA-21. Next base: position 16,098 of record DATCWH010000069.1, on the reverse strand, counting down.
CTATTCCCATGGAAAATTTGTATTTTTCCCAATAGTTTAGTTGTGGATCTATTGAAGATGCATGTACTGCATGTCCAGTTTCATGATAACAGCTTTGCAAATTGAAGTAGGGGCTTTCATTTTTGTACAAGACCCTAATATCATCAGGAATTTTTACAAAAAAGCAAATCGGTGATGGATATTTATTTGGCCTATCATTAGTATCAAAGTGAATTTTTGAAAAATCAAAGCCTATAGATCTTAAAGTCTTCTTAACAGTAATGACCGGATCAGTTTTCAAAAAATATTTTTCTATGCCACGGAAGATTCTGTTTCGAAAGAAATAAAAATCATCATAATATTCAGGATCCTTTCCGATAAGTTCATTGCCACAATTAAGCTCACTTAGAAACAATGTTCTCGCACGGTGTCCCATTTCTGAAACCAAGGCTTTGAGTTGTGAGTAAGTTATTTTTTCACTAATCAGGTAGCCATCTAAGGGACTAAACGACCTTCTTGAATTTTCATTTATCTTGTCAGAAAAATTAGAATAAATTTCTCTGATTCTTTTAAACCGTAAATTTATTACAGGAGAAATATATTTTGTCTTTTTGATAAACTCATCAAAAACAATTTTTCTCTTATTGTGATCATTTTCAAAGCTATTGAATTGTCTCCAGTTATTCCAGTTTATCTGCTTTCCGTTAAATTTGAAATATTTACTTTTTATTTTAGTGTATCTCAAATCATGCAGTTTCAATTCGAGGGGTTTTGTTATAGATTCAGATATGTTTTCTATTGAAGACAGAAGCAATATTCTTGGTTCAGAAAATGACCTTACAAAAATCTCTGAAATAAGAAATTTCATTTTGGATAGATTTTCAATATTTTTTTTATCATAATCGTAGCCTGCAAATTGCAAATATTGTTCATTGGTTTCAGCGCTGTAAAGAAACTCATCCATCTCACACCATTCCTTCAGATTCAACAAACATAATTCTAGACTAAAAGATATTTAAGTTCGTTAACTAGCTGAAGACAAAAAGTGTGAGTTGGGAGCTGAGACTGTATGATGGAAAAAAATACTAGAAGTATGTGTGAATATGTGTAGAAAATATTACTAGCAGGTTATTCAATTATGACACTTTAATTTAACGTCTACTGATTAGTCTAGATGTTATGACTACCTTTACAAACCAGTGGAATAAAGAAGCCAAAAAAGAGCCCACGGAAAGAATCAGAGAAAGTTTGAGAACACAAAAGCCTCTAAAACCGACTATGGAATCAGCAAAAAATAGACTAGGAATTCAAACCCAAAAATTAGATGCTCTCTTGGAAAAATTAGAATCAAAAGATAGGACTCTCTTTAATCAAATTGTTACTCATTTACAAAATCATGATGCTCAACAAAGCAAAATGCTTTCAAATGAACTCTCACAAGTTAGAAGAACAATAAAGACAATCTCACAATTAAAAATGTCACTTGAACAAGTGCACATGAGATTAGAATCTACTATTGATATTGGAGATGCTCTCACTGCATTAAAACCCGCTGTTGGGTCACTCTCAAAAGTAAAAACAGGACTGACGGGATTAATGCCAAATGTCGATACAGAATTGGGTGAAATTAGTGATATCTTTAGTGATATTATGGTAAGTGCCAATAGCACTTCTGATGTAGGCATTGCACTAAATCCATCAGGAGGCGAAGTGAATAATATTCTTGCAGAAGCAAGCATAGTCGCAGAACAAAGGGTTACCGACAATTTTCCGGACGTACCTATGGGTACATTTAATCGGAATTCTAGGTCATCAGTTGGAGAACACACAGAATAATTCCTTTTTTAATTTCCCACAAAATTATTTGCAAGTATGCATAAGATAGTACATGAACACGATGAAAACAAAAATGTATCTTAATAAAGGTTCAATAATAATCTCGACATTTCAATCTAGAGGATCTGCAAATAAAATAGCAAAAGATATGATTTCGAGAAAACTGTGTGCTTGTGTAAATATTTTCAAGGTAGATTCATTCTACTATTGGAACAACAAGGTACGGTATGATAATGAGTATCTATGTTTTTTTAAAACTATTTCATCCGTCAAACTGAAAAAAGAGTTAAAAAAAATTCATCCTTACGAGGTACCTGAAATTGTTGAAATCAAAATGGATAACGTTGACACAGAATACCTAGGATGGTTAATTAGTTCGGTTTCTTAGTGTTTGAGTATTTCTATGTTATCTTATCGCAAACCGAAGAAGTCCTACGATGCCTCCTAAAGAAGAAATTCGTAGTCCAATGTCAGTAGACGCGTCTACACCATATATTTTTCCTCCAATAGTTTCAGTTGAATTCAGTAAATCAATAAATTCACCTTCATCAATCTTTTCTAAAATAGAGTTAGAATAAATCAGACAGTCTATTGATCTGTTAGTTACAGCATCTCTTACCTCATTAACCCCAATGGCATATTTAGGCTCATTTTTGTGAATAAGATAGATTAGTTTGTCCAATAGCGATGATACTATTCCGATTTTACTCGTTTTTAGCAACTCTTTTAATGATGTGGAACGAAGAGATACGAAAATACCGTCTTCACCTGCTACGTCTATCCCCTCTAAGATGCTAATATTGTAATTGATTTCCTTGCAAAGAAAGTTAAAAAATCTCCTCTTAGTTTCACCGGGCCCAAATAAAACTAGCATTAGTTTTTGCGCGTGTAAATTAGTAACACTTTTAATTCCTCTAAGAATTTCTTCAAAAAAATTGTCTATATTTGGATTTATCGTTCTAGAACCTTGAAATCTTTTTCCACTCTGACCCGAGTAAATATTTGGTAAAATTTTTACATGAGTACCTGTTACTAATGCTATAGCAGCTTCCTGAAGATCAATTGAAATTAACACGTAGATTGTATTATTGCCAGAATTCCTTAATATTTCAGATTGAATTTTTTTCCACTGTTTTTTTTCCAAAATAATCATATCATCTACTTTAATTGAAATAGAATGATGAACGCCCTTTGGAACCAACTGATTATCACTATTTAATATCGTTCCCCCCATCCGTATTCTATCAACTGTTCCATCAAATTTGATGTCCTCGATTCTTAGTAATATTCTTATTTTTACTCGTTCGCCTTTATCCGGTCTGGAAAATTCAGATCTCTGTTTAATTGATCTTTTTGTGTCTGTAATAATGTTGTCATTGATTTCAATTATTCTTCTTAATGTAAACAGATCGTCCAGATCTTCTGGAATGATTGCTTTTGATTTTTCAGATTGCTTTGAATCCCGTACAATCATCTGAATTATTTTTCACATTGTCTCTAACTGTTATCATCAATTGGTCTCAGTGTTCAATTTCGACTCATTTTTAGGTTCATTACTATGTTTTGAAGTCTCAAGGTAGCTGTTTACCCAGTCCTGGGTTATTACTCCTGATTCCACCAAATTTACTAACGCGTTTGGTGATGCCTCACCGGTGACCTTGCCATTTTTCCTTCTAGTTTGTCGCCATTTAAGATGCGTATTTCCACTTTTTGAAGAATAAATTATGCCAAGTACTTCTTTAGCGTTTACAAACGTCATTTCACGAATCTTTTTAAGAGTCACCTTGTCAGCCGCTTCAATATAGATTGCTCCAGGGCCTTCTTCTCGTTCAGGAAATATTTCAAAGTCATGCATGTAACTTTCGGGTATAAAGGATCTACACGTACTTATAATGATAAATCTCCTAAAACTCTCAAGCGAGCAAGCAGCCTCTATCAGTACCAATGTCTAGATAGGACTTGTTGCTATTTATCAAGTTTCTGACATGTAAATTTAGCCAATTTGTTTTATGATAATAATTCAAATTTGCAATTGCAGTGTGCATAATCTTAAAATGAACAAACTGCCCGTCAGACATAGAGCGGACAAACTCCTAACTCAAGATCTACTTCATGTTGACTTCAGTAGGGCTATTCCGTCATTGTTTGTCCTATACTAATACGCTTAAAGACACTTAAAAGTTAGATTATAGCTGTAGAAATTGAATTCTTAATTTGAAATTCAAATTTTACTTTGAACTTGCGTCAGACCATAAATAACTAAAGTATTCCTTAGCAAATCCTGCTAAACCAATATGATTAGCCCAAATTGCTATTGGTTCCACGACCCCTCCTTCGTTTCTTCCATTTCCAAGTAGAATCATAACTTGATTTATGTCGCCTATGACTCCTCCTCCAAACATATTGTTCTTAATTCTAACCTCGGCAACCCTGGAGATGGTGACTATTGTCTCCTTGCTTGTATTATCAGAAACAAGGACTGCAATTTTTACACCTTTCTCTGATAGTGTTCTCAATGTAGCTTGGATTATGCCGACAATATTTTCTGCGCCCTGAGGTAATGCAAGGAGCAATTCCTTCTTGCAGTTTTGAATTATTTCTTGAACTTTATTAGCGATATTGAATAGACCCATTACGACCCATATTTCTGGCCTTTCCTTAATACCTGTTTTTTCGTAAATAGGCATTAGTTCTCGTATTATTAACTCATTGTTAGAATCCATCTTTTTTTCAATTAATGTTCTTGTGGTTTGTGTAGCAGTTTGGGGTGAATTTGGAAAGAATTTCTGTGGCCTGGAGCTGTTAGATTCAATCCAAGCGCTCTCTTCTAAAGAATTTAAAACTTCGTATATCTTTGAATAAGGCACGTTCGATTTTTTACTTATCTCAGAAGCTGTCATTGAACCATTTTCAAGCAAAGAAATGTAGACTTTAATTTCATAACTGCCTAGCCCTATCTCTTCCATTGCTCTCTTTGTTTTATCAGATAAACTCATAATAATGGTTAAACTGGATAACAAAACATAGTATATATCTTAGATGTATCTTAGATGTACTGATTAATTTCCGATCTGTAAGCAAACTAATCACCATATTATTAGTTACATTATATTTATATAGGAAATATACAGAGTCGACATGAATAACTTAGGTGAGATTAAGTGGAATTAATACAAATATCCAATCGTACGGTAAACAAGGTTAACACAGACAAGAGAACAATCCGATTTACTCAAAGTATCTGCCCAGATTGTAATATGATTCTTGATGCAGAAGTTTTTGAAAGAGAAGGTAAAGTCTTCATGACAAAAACCTGTCCCACACATGGTGAGTGTGAAGAATTGTACTTTGGATCATATAAAATGTACAATAAGTTTAGCACATATTGGATGGATGGAAAAGGTGCACACGCACCGAATGTTATGGTAGATAAATGTGCATGCCCCACTAACTGTGGATTATGTACAAATCATCTGTCACATTCCGGACTCGCTAATATAATAGTCACCAATAGATGTGACCTTACGTGCTGGTACTGTTTCTTTTATGTTAAGAAGGGATTGGAGGGTGCTTATTTGTATGAGCCGACCCATGAACAAGTTAGAGCCATGATGAAAACTCTAAAGGCAGAAAAGCCAATCGCTGGAAATTCCATTCAAATCACGGGTGGTGAACCCATGTTAAGAGATGATATCACTGATATCATTAGGATTATGAAAGAAGAGGGTGTGGACCACGTACAAATGAATACTAACGGTATCAAATTGGCACTTTCTCCGGAGACTATGCGTCAAGTAAGAAATGCCGGAGTAAGTAATCTATACTTGTCATTTGACGGAGTAACTCCAAGAACAAATCCAAAGAATCATTGGGAAGTTCCATATGCTCTAGAATCTGCAAGAAAATGTGGAACTACTGTAGTGTTTGTTCCGACTGTGATAAAATCCATCAATGATCATGAGTTAGGTCCAATTATAAGGTACGCGCAAAAACATCTTGATGTAGTTCATGCAGTAAACTTCCAACCTGTTTCATTAACTGGACGAATGGGTAAAAAAGAACGAGAAAAATATAGAATTACCATCCCAGACTGTATAGAAAGAATACAAGAACAAACCAACGGAGAAATTTCAACTGATGACTGGTTCCCTGTTCCATCATGTATGCCATTAACAAATGTTATCGAAGCATTTAGCAAAAAGCCAAAATACGAATTATCAATTCACTTTGCCTGCGGTGCTGGAACTTATGTTTTTGAGGACACTCAAACCAAGAAGTTAATACCGCTTACGTCATTTGTTGACTTGAAAGGTGTTTTGGAATATTTCGAAGAAAAGGCTGAAGAGATAAGATCAGGTGCAAATAGATATTGGACAATGCTACAGGTTATTAGAAAATTAAATCAATTCGTAGATAGAAACAAACAGCCTCATGGATTAGATCTTGCTAAGATGTTCTCTAGCATATTACTGAAACATAATTTTGACTCCGTAGGTTCATGGCATGTTCGTTCACTCTTCTTGGGAATGATGCACTTCCAGGACAAATATAACGAAGATCTTGAAAGACTACAGAGATGTGATATTCATTATTTGACCCCTGACTTGAGAATTATTCCATTCTGTGCATTCAACGTAATTCCAGAATGGTATCGAGATAGAATCCAAAAGAAATACAGCATTCCTGTTGAAGAATGGGAAAAAGCTCATGGACAAACTCTTGAAGCTGGTTTGTATCGTGGCATTATGAGAAGAGGTAAACCTGAAGCACAAATGGGATGTGCAATGTCCGAAATGCACAAGGCAGCTGCCGAATCAATGGCCAATGACGATCACAAGGCTGTTGAATTGAGAAACGGAATGGCTGGCGCCTAACTATCAGCATCAAAATCTAATAAATATCTCTAAATTTTTTAATTTCTCTGCTTATTACTTATTATGTATTTCTACATGGTATAAATAAAATCCCAGACAATAAAATTCCAAACCCTGCTTAATTTTGCGACTGCGTTACCAAATACCCAATATTAATATCAAATGGAATATCTTTATCATATTTGTAAAAAGGTACACATTAGAAAAAGCGCGATCTAATATATTAGCATCGTGACCTGCGTTACTATAAAGGGTTATGTTATTAAACGATAGTAAGTAAATAGTAATTTTATTAATTTATTAATTTAATCTAGCCAAACTGAAGGTTTTTATCCAGTATTACATAAAATGTTGCAAATTGTCTAAATGCCAATCCGTTATCTATTGAACCCGCTAAAGACACGGGACCAAGCAGATATGAATCCACTTTACCTAATTATGAATACAAACAGCGTGTAGATATTTCAGCAAATTGGGAGAGCAAATTTAATTCCAGGCGGATTATCCACTTTCTATGATACTCATAAAAGGCTGTATCCACAATCATCTAAATGAACAACTACGTTTACTTCCAAAATACCCATGAGAAGGAAGTGTTCCACTTTCGTGAAAATGCAATCTACTGTTTAAGGGCGGCTAATAATATAAGGATATTTCCTCTCTACTTGATCTGCTCCGTGGCTGCCATCCAATTCTCCACGTGATAGGCCGTCGCTAGCTTGCCGTCCTTGACGGTGAACATGTCAATCGAGATTGTCTTGAAGCTCTTCCCGGTGGGCTTAACGCCGTACAGCTCGCCCGTCGGGGTGCCGGTGGCCTCACCTCGAACCACTATCCGATTGCCCGACGTCCAGATATCCTTGATGGTCCAGTGCAGGTCTGGGATTATCTTCCCCAAGGCCGTGAATACCCCCGCTAGTTCATCGCGTGACAGACAATCCGAATTTTGTCTGCATATTCAATTTGTTCAACCAAGTTTTGCAAACGTTCCGATGGATTAACTGAATGGGTAGTATCATGCCATGCTGCAAAGCTATCAATTCCTACTTGCATGGAATTTAGTGGTAAAAAGACTATTTAACCCAATAATAATTCCTAATTTAGTTGACTCAACCATCTATTTAATAAACGGTATTATTCATGCTATGAAAAATAAAGCTTGTTAGCTAAGACAATTACAGTAACCGCATCCCTTGTTTCTGATGCACTCAAGCTGAAATCGATGGGAAGTCTCAACAGTTCACAGCTCAAGTCTAGTTAAGGTTGTTCACTCGGCCTTACTAATACTTGCAGACTAGATCTGGATGGTTTAGCTCAAAAAATTTAGCTAAAAATATAATTTTGTAAAAGTCTTTTTATCATATCTTGGTATCAATGATGGAAACATTGAAAACAGATGTAATTTTCTCGGTCAAAGAGGGAAGAAAGACTCAACATGGTTAGCTATGTAGTAAGGTATTTGCATATTCATCGTGAAAGGGTAGAGAAAAGAGAAAATTAGCGCTTTGTCATTATTGTTGCAATCAAACGATAGACGTCTTGAAAGATTCAATGGTGAACCAGAATCGTACATGAATAAAGAACGCTCAGTCAACTACAGATGTGCAAGAAATCGTGGACAGCGACCCGACTCTGTAGGCTGCAGCTGGATTTGATAAATTATTGCCAAAAAATATCTTTAAGTAAAGACTCTTAGCATTCGAAGCTTTGTATCTATACAATATGAAATGAATTTGGACGAGCATTTAATCAGAATTATGACAAGCTTTAATTGAACGCAGTTTCCAATTTTCACAATGTCTAATATGAAATATATTCAACTTGAACCCCAAGGGGAAATCGCTTTATTGCGAATTAACAGACCTGAAGCACTCAATGCAATGAATATCGATGTAATATCGGAGCTTTCCCGAACAGTGGACATAGTAGGCGCAGATGAGAGTATAAAAGTTGTAATAATAACAGGAACTGGTGAAAAATCCTTCTGTGCTGGTGCGGATATATCATACATGGTGAACATAGACCCAATAACCGCGGAAAAGTATGCATCATCAGCACAATCTGTCTTGAACAAAATTGATCGTTTGGAAAAACCAGTGATAGCCGCTGTAAATGGATATGCACTGGGAGGCGGTTGTGAATTAGCGATGGTTTGTGATATTAGAATTGCTTCGAGTAATGCAAAATTAGGGCAACCTGAAGTAACAATAGGGATTCCTCCTGGATGGGGAGGCACGCAAAGACTGATGAGGTTAGTTGGTCCTGCAAAAGCCAAGGAGCTAGTTTTTACGGGTAAGATGGTTTCTGCAGACGAAGCGCTTCAATTGGGTCTCGTAAATAGTGTGATTAGCTTAACCTCTGATGATAATTTGCCTCCTGAATCGCTTAAGGACGATAGGGAGAAGGAAAAGGAACGAAATAGTCAGATAGCAAAACTACTTAACAATAAACTCATGAATGAGTGTGTTACTTTAGCCAAGCAAATTGCAAAGAATAGTTTTAATGCTGTAAAAGTAAGTAAAATGCTGATAAACAGGGGTATGGATGCAGATCTGAACACGGGACTCAGATTAGAGATTTATGGCTGGTCACTATGTTTTGCACATGAGGATAGACAAAAGATGATGTCAGAATTTCTAAATAAAGGCAAGAAGCAATAATATCACTTCTTTCAACTCCACTTTATATGAAATCAAGATTTGGAAGTAACTCTAGCCGGACTACTGGGACGACAAACGTAGGCATTACTCTGAATTTTGGATTCGGCAAGTCCCTGTTCCATTGAATCCCCTATTTTATGTGCAATTTTAGCCGAATTTGTGAATGCAATCATCGATGGTCCAGCACCGCTTATAGTCACTGCCAACGCGCCGGAACGCATTGCATTTAATTTCACATTTTCATATCCAGTAATAAGGCTCTTCCTAGCTGGTTCTACTATGATATCATTTATCCCCTTGGTTAGAAGTTTGGTATCCTGAAGGAAAAAGCCACTTACCATGATACATGCATTGGCCAAATTTTTTGTAAGATCTTCAATTGGTATTGTTTTTGGTAACACACTTCGTGCCAGTTTTGTTTTCTTAACTGGTGTTATCAACTTAGGAACGCAAACTACGAGTATCATATCTTTAGGGGTATTTATTTTAATAAATTGAAGTGTAGGGAAAGTTCTTACAATTACAAATCCTCCAAATAACGATGCTACCACATTATCATAGTGTTTTACACCAGCACTACTGACTTCTCCTTCTGCGGCAAGATCTAATAAATCAGTATCCGTTAATTTACAGTCAAAAAGTTCATTAAATGCCTTAACGGCGGCTGCACTGGATGCGGCACTACTCCCTAATCCCAAGCCTATTGGTACTCCCTTGGTGATCCTAATCTCCAGATCATCTTTAATTTTATATTTTTGAGCGAATTTCATTACCGATAGACTTGCAGAATTTTCTTTAACTATAGCAGGAATATTGGTATTATTATCTAGTGCGATCCTTATTTTTCCATTCTTTGTTGCGAACCTCCGGATAGATACGGTATCATAAAAAAGATCAAGTCCAAGACCAAAGACGTCAAAGCCGGGACCTAAATTGGCCGTTGATGAGGACGCCGTTGCTTCACAAAATTCTAATGTTTCTTTCATCTTCAATTCTAGTCTCCTTTTTCTTCACCCAGATTTAACACCCTTGAAAGTGTCGCAGTAAGATTCACCATCCCACTCATTGTTAAACTTGATACAAGAATTGGGTTTTGCATAAGTTTGTTTTTGAATAAAACATGTAATAGATCCTTGCTCAGAATTGAATATTCAATATTCTTTTCATTTTGCAATGAATCTTCCAGAGATGATTTAGACGACCATCTGATTATATCTTGAAGTTTATCAATTACGAGATCCCTTTTTGTCATTACATCTATCTGCGATATATTCAAACGAAGTCTTACAGATGTTGCCATCAATGCAATTGAAATGAAATTCATTGGAGTGGACGATGCCAGAATTCCGTCAAATGTAAATATATTTATCTTGTTATCAGAATGAAAATTTGCAACAAAATATGGGCCACTCGCCCTGAATATAAATAATTCAATCTGACCAGGAGTATCTGCAACCACAATATCCGGGTTTAAACCAAAAACTTCATCTTGAATTTCATCCAATTTCGTACCTATCAAATCTGAGGCCATTATGAGTGCGCCGTTTGGTCCTAAATCATGTTCAGACATTATCTTGTCTATGTCAATATAGTTTCTCACATCAACATCTGGCTCATAAGGTAATGACATGACACCTGGGTCAAGATTCAATGAGATGGGATAGAAGTTGTTATCCTTGTACCATTGGATTAGTTTGGATGTAAGAAGTGATTTGCCAGAGCCGGCTGTCCCAGTAATGAAAATAGTTTCCAAATATACTTGAAACAAAGAAGTGAATATATTAATTCTATTGATTATTATATGACTGTCTACCTTTTCGCATTGATTAGGTTTGAAATGGAGGATAATTGCAGTTGCTGTAAGCCTTATTCCATTTTTATTATTATTTGCCTTTACACCTGTTTCTCCTGCAGATGTCTTCTCAGTCGGTGCATTACCATTCCTGCTTTCTGTATCGGCTGTTATGGTTCGAATATTGTTACAAGCATATAGGTTTAGGTATTTTATTAACCACTTCATTGGACCAAATATTAGCACAACTCTCAAAACTATGAATGCCAGGATTGCCGGTGAATTCGTTACACAGACTACACCGTCTTTTATAGGCGGAGAAATAGTAAGAGTTGCGTGGCTCATTAAAAACGGAGTTTCAACGGGAAAGGCAGCTTGGGTAGCGACTGCAGAAATAATCGCTGATGTTTTTGTAGGCAGTATATTGGCATTCATTGCAGGTGGTGTGGCTATCATTAGTGGTGGTTCATTTATTGGCATTTTAATCATCGTTGTTGCAGTACCAACATTTGGGTTCTGGTTTCTAGTTGTTGTTCTATCTGCAAACAGAAACATTCAGCTCCCCAAATTTGCTTTAAAATTGCTTAGAAGATTTTTGTCAAAAGAAAGATCAGGTCGTCTGATACATTCTACAAATATTGCTTTGGCAGATTTATGCAAAATGAGCAGAGAGAATTTTACATCGTTCAATTCAGTCAAGGTCCTTTCTATAGGAATGGCGATAACTTTCGTTGCTTTTGTCTTTCAAGGTCTTTCATTCCTGGTACTTGCACAATCAGTTGGTGAGCATGTGGGATTTTTTCAATCATTTATGGCCACTTCAGCAGCGACCGCTCTATCCACATTGCCAATTACCGTTGGAGGATCGGGTTTAGCAGAATTAGGTGTGTGGGCATATATTACAAATATTACTAGTATTCCACAGGTGACTGATGTTCTAAACTCATCACAATTGTCTGTTATCATAGCTTGGAGAATTGCTACATACCAAGTACCACTTGTTATAATGTGGATAGCTCTTATGAGGATTACAATCGGGAAAGATTCTATTGCTAATCAAATTAACTCTAAAAAATTGGATAATAGTTAAACAATATTACTGAAAAGACAGTCACTTATAACCAACAAGGAATTACAATGAATAAGTTGAAAGGAAAAATAGTCCTCGTAACTGGGGCATCATCAGGTATAGGCAGATCAACAGTATTAGATTTTTCTAAACAAGAAGTCAAAGCAATAATACTTGTTTCTAGAAACAAAGAACGTTTGTCACAAGTTTCATCAGAAATAAGTAGAAAATGTGAATCTATGGTTTTTCCCTGTGATGTATCTAGCAAATCAGAAGTACTACAGATGGCTAGAGAAGTACTTTCAGTTTATGATGCCGTTGATATATTGGTAAATAATGCAGGTATTGGAATTTTGGGAAATGTAGCCGATCAGTCAATCGAGCAATTGGAATTAGTAACAAAAACAAATTACCTTGGAATGATTTATTGCACCAAAGCATTTCTAAACTCAATGCTAAGAAAAAAAAATGGACATATAGTAAATGTTGCATCACTGGCAGCTAGCTTTGGAATTCCTGGATTGGCTGCATACTGTGGTTCAAAATTTGCGATGCTGGGTTTTTCTGAGTCACTCCAACACGAATTGCGTGGTACGGGGGTACGTGTTACTGTTGTAAGCCCTATAGGCGTAAAGACAAATTTTTTCTATCATCCGTCTTTCGGCAATAAGTTCAAAAATAAGGAAAGGTTTTATTTGGATCCTCATTCTGTATCTAGAGCAATCATAAGAGCTTCTAATTCAAATAGGTTGGAAATAGTTGTTCCGTTTTATATGCGAGGAGGAGTATGGTTAAAGCATACATTACCTTATTTAGTAAATCCAATTGTGGGTACATCTTTTAGAAAAATAATGGACAGTAAAAAAATAGACTAGCTACTCATTATCTTCATCTTCACCAGTACTGGTTGATGTCTGTATGTCTGACTCTACATCCATAAGTTGAAGGTCCTCCAACTCAAATCTACATATCGCATTCATGTCAAGATTGTACTCTGATTTTAAGAGCTCACCTAACTTGGAACTTAATTCACCCTTAAACATTTTTATTTTGAATTCATAAATGAATCCTTTTAGAAAGTCCGAAATTTTCAAATTTTTAGGTACATCCAAACCTTCTATTATTGTTCTTCCATCGGAAAGGGCTTCGTATATTTGTAAATCAATCTTATAAACATCTTCGTAGATGGCCAATATGTATCCTGATCTTGTTAGTATTTCTGGCGCACCAAATTGCACAGATTTAATTTCGTCTTCAGCCCATTTCGGTATAGATCCGTCTCGTGCTGATTGTCCATCCTTCGCACTTTTGCTAGAAACTTGAGTTTTGGACCTTGGCATCGCTATTCTTACAATGATGTACCACTATTACTTTCTAAAAAACTTTGCAGATGAACTTCGTTACATTAATAGCAAATAAAATTGAAAAACGACAGTAGGGAGAATAGTGGCGCTCAGATAAAAAGTCATATCATTTGTCACAGTTACATGTTTAATCTATACTCAAAAGGGACAGTCAGATATAATATTCTAAGATCATGTCAATAGTTTCTTTATCCTCATCATCACGTACATATTCTTCATACTTTGTAAAATCAAGTGGAGTTACCATGCCAATTAGTTTAGTAGTATCTTTAGAATTACCATCAACAACAAGCAAGTGTCTAACATTGTGTTTCAGCATTAAATCTGCTGCAGTCGACGGAGACGATTTAGAGTCAATAGTGATCAATGGAGATGACATTATTTCTTTATTTTTCACTTCACTCGTACGAACATCATTAATACATACTTTTCTAACCAAGTCACGTTCTGTAACTAATCCTATTGGTTTACCGTCGCTATCAACAACAAGCAATGAACTTACCTTTTTATCTTTCATTTTCATTGCAGAATTTTGAATAGAAGCCGACTCTTCTATCGCAAATACATTTTTTCTCATAAGGTCGCTAACAGTTGTAGTCATTGTAATAGTATACATACTCTGATTTTTTAAGATTTGCTTCAAATGTAAAACTAATTTAGCAGAGTGATATATAATTGTGCAACGTCTGTGTGTTAAGAGAGGGATCAGAGTTCTATTGGTAGGAATCTAGTTCGTAAATGTTACCACTTGAAGGTTTCACAAAATTCCATTTATCTTAGGGTAACTTTACATTGATGAACTTGTGAATGTATGAATCATCAGATGCCTATCACCAGTTTTAACATAACACATTCATTCTCTTCTTTTTATCTAGTATTCTATAAGACTCAGTGACCTGTACTAAAGGCCTATATAATAATAGACGCATTACGTGTTTATTGACCAAGGAAAATATCACAATCAAGAAGATCTTGGTTGCAGTGGATGGTTCCAAACCTTCTTTAAATGCAGGAAATCAGGCAATTAAGCTGGCAGAAAAACATCAAGCAGAATTAACTGCGTTGTACGTTATCTCTTCTGACATAAGATATGGTCATTTGGAAGACCCTGTTGCACCAAGCTTGGAAGACCCTGTTGCACCAAGCTTGCCAGGTCCTCCAAAAGAAATTGTAATGATGGCTATGGAGGCAGGACAGAAATATGTAGACAAAGTGAAACAAAGGGCCTCTGAAACTAAAATAAGCGTTAGGACAGATGTTGTCATTAGTACTAATTCTGTCGTAAAGGATATCGTGGAATATGCAGAAGAAAAGAAAATAGATTTGATTGTTATTGGGTCTAGAGGTATGTCCGGACTAAAAAGAATGTTACTAGGAAGTGTAGCTTCAGGAGTAGTGAAATACGCTCATTGTCCTGTCTTGGTTGTTAAATAATTATATTTTTTCAGTATGATTATTTGATTTTACTAAGCTATTTTATTTTTGACTTACATGGATCGCATCTCACGACAAATTTCACCAAATCTACTAATCTGCAAGCAAAACTCCATTCATTGTCATACCATGACATGACTTTAACCAAATTGCTCTTTCCCCTATCACCATGGTGCTAAGGCCATCTACAATTGAAGAATGTGATTCACCGATTATGTCTGAGGATACTATTGGATCTTCTGTATACGCCATGATGCCTTTCATTTTATTATTTGATGAACCTTTTAATACTTTATTTCCCTCCCTCCTTGAAGAGACCTTGCTAATATTGAATCCTAATACTGTTAACTTTATTCCATGAGTATACAACAAGCATTACAAAAAGAAATTGAAGAATCTAAAAAATGGATTGAATGTACCTTAGAAGACAGTACTTACAAACGAGATCTATACAAAAGAATTTAATTAATAAGTAATGTATCAATAGTAATAATCATGACAGATACAAATTCTTCAAAAGTACTCAAGTCTGGAGGTTACCTTGCTGCTTACTTTTACAGAGTTCCAAAAAAGAACCACAACGCTATTTCACAGAACCTTAAGAAGTTTATTCCATGGTTCGTAAGTAATGGAGTTAGACTTGAATACTATCATCTTGCTGGAAAAGATACGCAAGAAACAATAGAGTCTGCAAATGCATCTGGAATGTTCATTATGGTAAATATTACTAAAACGCTTGCTGCCGAAGATGAAGATATTTGGATGGAGCTACAATACTTTAGAGATCAAAATCACAGAAAAGAAGTATACGCAAAGATGATGTCAGACAAAAGCCTAGAACCTCTTGGTAAGGAGTTTATGGGCCTAATTAGCCACGGTGGAAACCTTATCACGGGTATATTTAATCGTCTCGAACAATAGTAATCACCCCGTATAATTGCCGCTCTTATTCTCCCTTCTCTCCAGTCTCCTCACTCTGCGATCGAGATCTGTAAGATGACATCCAAAGCATTTGAAATCGTCTGTTTCGGTGTTGAGATTGTATAGTTCATTTACTTCCGAACTGCATACGGGACATTTCATTTCTTAT
>DATCWH010000030.1:0-2023 GCA_036566445.1 Nitrososphaeraceae archaeon | reverse complement strand
AGTATAGAAGAGTTGCTTTGCAGATTGCTTTCCTTCATAATCATTCTCATCCATAACATAACATAAGTATTTTATTCCATCAATGATCAAGAAATTACCTTTTATCCTATCGCTATGGAAAACCTCACTATACTTCATAATCAAGCTGCAATCATGTACCGTTTTAGGTGTAATTTCAGTGGCTAATCTTAGTGTTATATCTTTATTTCTCAGTCCTGTTATTGCCTTCCATAGTGGTTCACTTTCTATAAAATAAGATAGCCCTCTATTATCTAGATAGCAATCAAATTTTTGTTTTGCCTCTGAAATAACTTCTAATGAGGTATCGATTAAGTCCTCAGGCTCAAATATTACCTTAATATTGCATCCACTCTGGTCAGTGATATTCTTCGGCACTTGTTTATCCATAGTACTACAGCACTATTTATATTTCTAGACTTCACTAGTTTTTAATTTATATACTTTTAAACAACGGATAGTGTATAATATACTGTCGTGAAGACCACTTGAATGATTTAGCCAGTTACTTCAGTGATCCACTCACATTTTACGCTTGCTGTATCATGATGTTTTTCACTGGTAGAGGAAAACTTAAGTTTCTGTCTAGATTGCTGTTGATTTGATACAAACCTAATAAACTAATTTTGTTGTAAAAGATAAGAGGCTGCATATATAATAAAGCCCCTAAATGCAATTATTGAATATTGGAAATAAACAATAATGAGAAAAAGAGTAGAATTCTCCTAGTAGATGACGATCATGACATTATTCTTACATTCAAAAAAGCCTTAGAAGATAATAGTCAAATTGAAGTTGATATATTTACGGATCCTATTGAAGCTCTATCAAACTTCAAAGCTAGCTTGTATGATCTTTTGATAATAGATATAAGACTACCTAAGATGGATGGGTTTGAGTTATATGATAAGATGAAAGAAATAGATAATAAAGTAAAGGTGTGCTTTATGACTGCTTATGAAATAAACTACAAAGCATTAAGGGCTATATTCCCATTATCAGATCTAGAAGAAGGATGTTTTATTCGAAAGCCAGTTAATATAGAGGATTTTATAGGTCGTGTAAAAGCAGAATTAGTTGCAAGATGAAACCATTATTTATTAACTATTATAGTAATAGTAATTCAATTAACTTTTCTAACTGTTTTGCAAATGGATGATCTGGATATTTTAGCACGGTTAGAAATTCTTTTTTTAGAAATTGAATATCACAATAGCATGGAATTGAAGAAATTATTTTCATCCCTATTTGACTAGATAGTGAATTTATAACACTTGTTTCTTCTTGTTTCTGAAGCTCTATTATGCCCTGAGAATTTTTGGAAATTGTATATGTATGTGGTACACAATATCCTGCTACTCTATTGCAAAGGAGAAAAGAAGGAGTGCCGAATCCAGTAAATATGTTATATACTTCCTCTACGATTTTCTTTGTGCCATCTATATCTAGATCACCCATTTTCAAGGTCAAGAGCAAAATGTCTGCAACTGCCAGCACATTTATTGACCATTGTCTTATACCAGGACTTGTATCAACTATTATATAATCAGCATCGTAATCAGATACTAATTGCTCACGTAGGAGCATAAACTTTCTAAGAAACTGTTTTTTATTGCCTGTATTTCCAATACCTTCAAGTTTTTGAATTTCTTCTTTTTTGGCACTAGAGAATCCAATCCATAATTTGCCTTCCTTAGACTGACTAGAATAGGAATTAGTACGTTTTTTAACAGAATTCAAAGTTATACTCGTCTTTTCAATAATACTTGTACAGTCGAGCATGATCTCTCCAACTTCAGCGTTGGAATCAAGATAATCATTTATCCATTTTTGAGGTTTAATTTCGAAATATGACTGTAAACTAGGCGCGTAAACATCTAAATCCAGTAAGCATACTCTATGTCCTTCTCTTACTAATAATGCAGCGAAGTTAGATGCTAAAGTAGTCTTCCCAGTTCCACCTTTGTATGAATGGAAAGCAATACACTTTGTTCTTTTCATGTAC
>DATCWH010000065.1:0-9541 GCA_036566445.1 Nitrososphaeraceae archaeon | reverse complement strand
TGACAGGAAGATTCAACTTTTTTACAATATAAATTCTATACTCCCAACTTCATATCAAATCAACATACCATCACTCCTTACAGATGACTACATAAATATTCTATTATATAGGATACATCAAAATATATATGAATTTACAATAGATAGAAAATAAGTTTTACAACAAGACTTTCTGCTACCATATGATATGATTAATACTTATCATAAAAATAATTTAAGCAAGATATTACCATAATATACAATGGGTAACAACCTACCATACTCTCGATTTAACATACCAAATGTACAGCTAATAAATCAAGATGTATACAATCTCCTGCAAGAACAGCTTGATATATATCATCTATAGGATTTAATGTCATGCTCATATCAAGAAAGAATATCAACTGATAAAAATGCCAACAGCGTATATTCTCATCAACTATGAAATTGGAACTGAAGATAGAATCCTAAATAGATTAAAAAATTTGTCAGGCGTTGTAGAAGTTAGCGAACTAAATGGTATTTATGATATAATTGTGAAAATATCTTCAGATAATCTTGATAACATTAAGGAGACTATAATAAAACACATAAGAACAATAAAAACAATCAGGTCGACAATGACGTTGATAATAACCGAAGGTAGTAAGAATTAAGACCTTAACAACCTAAAAAAATGGCTTTTGGTTACAATGATATTGTATGGATTCTATCTGTAATAGCTTGGACTATTGTTGTAACCATAGTAATCTTGTATATACTGAAAAGAGCAAAAATACATACTTAGGAATAACCTCTTTTTCAAAAAAAGAAAAATGTGATTAACCTGTTAACTTACAACATCCGGTAATGGAGCACTAGTTGTGGTTTCATTGCCTCTTGTTATGATAGTAGCAGCATCCTCAATAGTCGGTAACCCCTTCTCAGTTAAAACCTGATTAAGCAATACAAGATCATATATGCCATTAAGATCAGGTCTTGCTTCACCTTTTGCAAGGAATCCTAGGTCATATGCATCATTTGCAGATTTTAACAATGACGATTTTATAGGGTCGTCTGTAAATTCTAATCTGGTTAACGACTCTGCTAATACATCTTCTGGAAGTTCCTTTCCTGTAAGTTTTTTGAGTTGTACATTGAATTCTTTTATAACCTGCTCCTTATTGTCGTTGATCCATTGGGTCTCATTAACATGTGCAGCTATTAGTTTCTTTATTACATCAGGATTTTGCTTCAAATAGTCAGGTCTGACAATTATGTGAGCTGTTACAAACTTTCCTTCAGGAGGCCAAAGATCACGCTCGTCTATCAATATTTTACCATTGGCTTCTTTTACAAGCCTTGTCGCCCAAGGTTCAGGAACCCAAGCTCCATCAAGTTCCTTCTTTAAGAATAATGTTAGTATATCTGCATTAGCCACGGGGGTTACGGTTACATTTCCTCCATTTTCTATGGTTTTAAATCCATTATCTACCAAATATTTTCTTAAAGCTACATCCTGAGTATTACCGAGCTGAGGAGAAGCAAAATTTTTGCCCCCCAAATCTTTTACAGTGTTTATTCCAGAATCATTTCTTACAACAAATGATGCTCCACCGCTGGTAGCACCAGCAATTACCCTTACATCCCTTCCATCTGATACGACATATCCATTTATCGCTGGATTTGGACCAATATATGACGCATCTATTCTATTTGCAAGTAATGATTCAATTGCTGATGGTCCAGCATTGAATTGAAATGTTTCAAGTTTTACATTATTTCCTAAAGCCCTTTGGAAGTCACCATTTCCTAAACCGATCACTGCTTGCGCATGATTTATGTTTGGAAAATATCCTATCCTTAATGTTTTTACTCCTTGGGCATTAGTTTGTTCTTGAGCAAATGCAAATAATGAATTATTTGATGTAAGTGTTGCCGACAATAACATTATTGTTACTACTAATATAGGAATAACTGTAATTGTTTTTCGTTTTTTTCTTGCTATGGTTGTTCCTTTCATATCACTAATATCATCGACATGGAAGCTGTATATGATTCCTGGCAAATATGCAATAAGCGTATATTAGGTGCAAATATTGATGCGATCCGACATCTAGCGTTTTGAATCCCCTATTGTGACGTTATACCAATTTTTGCATTTTTTAATGCAAACATCCAAGCTTCACTTATGAAGTGGGTCAAAAGTCAAGGAATTAAATAATAATATGAAAGAAAAAGACAAATTGTTATTGCTAATATTTTGCTATAATATTTGAAAGAAAAGGATTGTCTATAATAAGAGTAGGAACTTCAGGCTACACATACTCTTGGAATATGAAAAAACCCTCAGCTTTTCAGTGGTACGTAGACCAAGGATTCAATTCTGTAGAGATTAATGCAAGCTATTACCGGTTTCCAATGGAATCCTGGGTTAATACATGGCTTTCTGCAGCGCCCTTCAACTTCACCTTTTCTATAAAGGTGAGTCGTTATATTACTGATTACACAAGATTAAAAGGAGAATCAGCAGTACAATTGTGGAATAAGTTCGGTAAAACTCTTGATAGAATCTCTGACAAAATCGACTTTTGGCTCTTTAAAATGCCACCCTCGTTTAAATATACATCAGAAAATCTAGAGATAGTCAAAGAATTCTTTAAAAATACAGGACTAGATAACAATAAGGCTGTTTTAGAATTTAGAGATTCATCGTGGTGGAAAATAATAGACAAAATTGCAGAGATCGGAATTGTTTTTTGTTCAGTAGATGCTCCAGGACTTCCTCGTACTAGGATTGTCACCAATAATACGATGTATCTAAGAGTACATGGTTACAGAAAATGGTATAGTTATGTCTATTCACAAGCAGAACTTAATACTATGATATCATCGATTAAAAAACTGAATGCATACAAGAAAGCAATATATCTAAACAATGATCATGGCATGCTTGAAAATGGACTCTATTTATTAAATCATTTGAAATCATAGAAGTTCAACAAAAATCCGTTTAAAAGATATTTTCAAGAGATGGTTCTATAATCAATATTAACGATATAGCCTATTCTATACTAATGAGTATCAATAGAAATAAAAGGGATCTATCGAAACGCGATCAAGCATTAAATGATTCAACAAGTGGACAATTAGGGGATGAACCAAGACCTGAGCCTTCGCCAACTGAATTATTCAAACCTACTGATGATAATATTAGAGATTCACAAGTAAGAGCTGCTCGAAAAAGGTCTAGAGATTTTTAATTACGTATATTTGAATAGTTCTCTCTAGCTTAGCTTATAGTTAAATAGTATCGATTTTAATCCTGTTTCACTAACCTAGGGTTTCCTGTTTAACACGAAAATAACTCGAAGGGGTTTTGGTTCTCTTGATTGATAATAAAAAGTATCACCTTAGTTGGAGGGAGTATGAAAAAAAGCTTTTAATCCGATTCTCATTTTACAGTGATTCCCAATATGTAACCTATTACATAGGCTACAGAAGCAGCAATTCCGCCAACTACAAGTGTATTTATTCCTGTTCTTAGAAGAGATTTACTTACAATTTTTCCTCTAACAATTCCGATTAAGAAAAAGGATATAGCGGTAAATATTATAGAGAATAGAAACACATGTTCTGTTGAAATGGTAAAATTTGAAATGTAAAGAAATATGAATGGAATTAATGGGACTAGACCAACCAAATTGAATGCAGTAAATGTAGTTATTGCGGCATCTAATGGCCTCTTTTCTTCCTCAATTAGTCCTAACTCTTCTCTCATCATTGTATCTACCCATACCTTTCTTCGAGAAGTGATCACATTTACAATTTCATCTAATAGTTCTGCCTTGAATCCTTTCTTCATGTAAATATCTTTTATCTCTTGTTTTTCCTGCTCTACGAGGTTATCGATTTCCCATTCTTCCTTTTTTCTTTCCTTTTCGATAAACTCCCTCTGGGATTTGCTGCCCAAATAGTTTCCTATCGCCATTGAAAAGCCGTCTGCGAATAGGTTTGCAAATCCCAAAATCAAAACGATCGAAGGAGATAATGCCGCTCCAATAACTCCTGCTACAACTGCAAAAGTAGTTACAGCACCATCTGTAGCACCGTAAACAAAATCTTGAATTGACCATTTCATGATATACAAAATACAATACAATACACATATTAATAACAGAGATGTTGTTGTGCAACTGCATCAAATTACTTCTAATATGTAATTTGCAGCATATTATGTTATGAAAAGTGTGGTAAAGAAGTATTCTGAATTAATGTCCTTTAACAACGTACGAGCTCTAGAAACCAAGATTTGAGAAACTCTAATAATGGTCCGTCAATTCAATTCATTGAATTCCCCGTCACAGCAAACTTATCTTCATTTTGAAAACAGAGAGCATATATATACCACGATAAAATTTAGGGTTAAATAGCTTTGATTTCCTATGATAAACAAAGCGCCTAGGCTATGATTAAGAGTACTAATACCGATTTCAAAAGAATATCTAAGCCGAATATTGTAATTGAAACCACGGTGAAAACCATTTCAGATGCTAAGGAAACTTTTGATTATTGTCTAGATAGCAATGGGTTGTCTTACTTTATGGACTGTGAATCCATATGGAATTCAATGATCACTTTAAAGAACAAAGAAATAAAGTCTAGATTGATCACCGAAATTACGACAAAAAATGTGCGTGATAGCAATTTAAATATGAAGTTTAGCGAGGTATTCCATTCTGATAAGATAAAAGGTAACTTCTTGATTGTCGATGGAACGAAATATTTGTATTTCCTTATGGATAGAAACGAACATGAAGGCCAACAGTTAGTAAGGCAACTCTTTTCTACTCAACTTAAATCATTTGTGGATAGTCAACAGTACCTATTTGATAATCTATGTAATCATTCTATCCCTGCAAAAGAAAAGATAAGAGAAATAGGAAGAGGGATCAATGGTAATTTCGTAGATATCATAAGAACTCCATCTGAAATTCATAAGATCGCTGTAGAACTTATAGATTCATCAACATATGAAATATTGTTGTTGTTCTCTACGACTAACTCATTTTACCGAGCAGAATATAGTGGAATGTTAAACTCGGTATGGGAAGCCTCACAAAGAGGTGTGAACGTCAAAATGTTAATACAAGGCAATACGGAAGATAACAAGTTAAAAGAAATAGTACAACGAGTAATATACCAAAGAAATCTACCTGTGAACATTCAATATATTGCTAAAACTTTAGAGGCCAAGATTTCTACTCTTGTTGTAGATCAAGCTATTTCCTTAGCGATAGAAATTAGTGACGATTCAAAGATGACTTTTGAGGATTCTACAGGAATTGCTATTTATTCAAACAGTGAATCAAAAATGTCATCATCTCTAACAATATTTGAGACTCTATGGATTCAGTCTGAAATTGAGATCCAAAACAAAGTAAAGCAGGCTTACTTTCAAATGTTCAAGGGATTTGAGCTCAGAGATGAATTCTATACTAGACGTTGGTCATTTGAACAACAACGGACGAAGAAAGATAAACTAGAAAAAGAATAGGACAAGCATATTTTTATTACTATGACTTAGACCTATGCAATAGTTTTATAAATATGGATCCATACTTACATGAGTGCCAATTTTTCTGGATGTTCATAAGGTTCCTTTTAGTGAACAACATTTAAAGGAATTGAACGACTCACCGCGAGATGAATTCGGAGTCATGCACGTAAATTTATTGTACAATAAGGATGTCAACGTGTGCTTTTGTCTTTTAGATGCTCCTGATAAGATTGCAGTAGAAAAGCATCATGATAAGGCTGGAATAAAATGCGAGTGGATAACAGAAGTTTCTATGGCTGGACCCTTTAAACGATCCTAGGAATTTAATATGGATCTTTAAAAATTGCCATATATTTGTGCCTAATCTTTATTTAATGTTCAACCCATTATTGTTCCAATTCTGACTTTATTCTTTCCACAAGTTTACCTATCTCAATTGGTTTTTGAATAAAACATTCCAATATAGGTTCAGGGAACACCTGTCGTAATGCTCTGTAATTTACTTCATATGCCGTTATGAAACAGATTTTTACCTTATCGTCTATTGCTTTCATTCTATCGTATAGCTCAAAACCATCCATCTTTGGTAACCTTATATCAATAATCAAACAATCGTACAAGCCACTCTTGAAATTTGATAATGCTTCTTCAGGGTCATCAAAAGTATCAACTTCAAATAGTCCACTTTGTTCCAGACCTTTTTTGTAGGTTGTAAGAATATCACGATCATCGTCAACTATCAGGATTCTCTTTCTCTTCATCATATCTTATTCTTCATCCCACATCACAGATGTCCAATGGTTATATGGTGACGATGACTTTAACCATAACCAGTTAGGCAATACCCACATTTCTAGCCACCCAAAACCGCAAGTACTACAATCTATCAACTGAACTTGTTTACCCTCTGGTATATTAAGCCCTTCGAAAGATAAACTATGCGAATTGCATTTAGGGCAGGAATGGTTTACATCTCCGTCCACCCTCTTTTGTCCATCTTTATCATTGACGTTATTGTTGTTGTTATTATATGTTATAGGTGTATATTGATATCTTTCTATTGACCTATCAGTTGTATCTTCTGCTACAGTTGGAGTTGGATCAGTAATGAAGCATATGACTAATGTAACAAATAAGGTTAATACAAGGTAAGCTTTCATACCTTCTAGTCCACCATTATAGATTAAAGAATGTTGTTCATAAAGAGATCTGGAAAGGAAGAGAAAGGATTAAAAAACACTACACTACAACTTAGGAGAGACATCTAATGAGGAATAATACTGGAAAGAAAATTAGATCAAACTATAAACTCTTATCAATTTATAATAAGGTCAAATAAGGTTCGATGTATTAGAATTGCCTAAGACAAAACCAATCTTCTCAAAATCATATTCACGATGGCTGGTATTAACATTATTATTAGTACTCTCTGTTACCATTTATACAACCACAATAACAAAAAGTCAGACAAGCTTTGTTGTAGCTTGGGTACAACATGGCAATTCATCTTCATCAACACCGATGAAAAGCACGACAACAGGCATTCCTAGTGCAGAATCTGTATACAAATCAGAATCCATGATATTGCCTACTTCTGTAGGATCCTTTATAATACTGATAGCAAATGAAGCAGCACATGAGAGTTGGCAGGATGAAAGACACAAGTTAATCACTGACAAGAACCCGTATTACATCCCAAAAGTACTAGTTATACCAGAGGGAACTAATATAACATTTCTTGATGCAGATGCTCCTTGGGATACACCTCATCCACAGACAATTGACATCACAAACAATAGAGATGGAAACATCATCTATACAACAGGGGTACTAGATTATACAAACAGCTCTAAGTCAACTACGCTTCCTGTCGGAAACTACACTGTTGTCAATACAGAATATGAAGCAGAAGAAGGAACTATAATGATTACAAATCAAAAATCAAAAGGCAATCTAGTAGCAGGCGGTTTCTATACACCTTCTCACCAAGTAGAAAATAATAAAGATAATGATGGTGAAACTCATCCAGGATCTCTTCAGTATTATAGAACTGAATTTCCAAAGAATGGTTTTAGAATAGTTAATGAATACAATTTCACTTATGCAGCGTGTGATTACTGTCATGGCAAATATTGGCCTGACAATAAAACTGGTAATCACACACTAATAATATTTGTAACAGAACAACCGCTTCCTGATGCTCTTGCAAAACTAAAGAAAATGATTCGAGATAATGTTTACATCTAATAATCCATAAAACACCGAAAAAGTTTAGGATTTAGGATTTAGGATTAGAAAATCTGAAAGTGGTCATACAAGTTACGTCTTTTTCGAAATAAATATTCATTATTTTTTTAGAGAAATTGTAGAACTTGAAGATTCATTAGTAGATTTTTCTATCCTTTCTAAACGCCTACACAGCATTTTAAAGGAATCTAATATATCTATCTCAATAATACCTGGCAAATGCTGCATATTAGGTACATAATTATTCAGAACAAACAGATCTTGTAATCTTACTTCTATTTTTATGTCGCTGCTTTCTAGATCATCTTTAGATGACCTATTTATAATTTGAATTGAATTTGCTAAACCTCTTTGATTGTTTTCAAGAGGATATTTGCCAGAATGGATTGAATCTTGAACCATTTTACATAATTCAGAAACTTTCATGGGTTTTTATGATTAGTTAAGACCTCAATTTATAGCAAATCATTTCCTTTTTGATGTATTTCCATTTGTGTCATCAGAATGACCTTTCAATATTGAGTTTATATAATAGTATTTATCTGATATCAGTATCTTATACCTCCAATGAAGAGATATACTGTATTTAGTGCAGCACTTTTGACAGCGACTATATTTGGAGTTGGCATAACATCTATGAACTCTATTCAGGTTTTTGCCATCGTTGAACGATCAGCTCTTGAATCTATAGATCTTCATTTGGAGGAATGTATTAAACAACTACAAGCTAACTATACTAAGAATGCACTTAGCCACTGTGAAATATCTGAACAGGAATTGGATACACTACTAGAAAATATAACAGCCTCAGAATAGTAATGCAACTTTGGGACAACGGCTCTTCCTGATTTTCGACATATATATTCTCTTATTATCTATGTAATCATCTCAATCCATAAAAATGATAGAGGATGATTTTAGTTCAACTGCTAGTTAGCTAGTACATTATCAGGAGTAGTCATACTGGCATCATTAGCTGGTGGTACATAAAACCATGGATCACTGTGTTCCATTTCTTGTAAATATTCGGCTCTATCTCCACCATCATGCTGTTGCATATATTCTTCTGTATATGGAGCGTCCTGGGCAAAAGTGGTTGTTACAAAAAAAGACAGTGCTATATTATAGCCTAATACAGCTAACATTGAAAGTACTAAATATTTCTTCATTTGTCCTCGCTATATTATCGTATTCGTCCCATATTTGCAATGTTACAAAATTAGATATGAGATTTTTTAGAGAAAATAGATTCCCTTCTTTTAACAGAGAAATAATCTAGATAATATTTATTGTATCCATCAATATAAATGACTATCCAAGGAATTATGAGTTGGAAATTATTATAATAATTTTCTTCTTGTGAGTAGTAGCGATTATAATTCCTTTTTCATCCACTCCTGATTTTCCAAATATTCTACCAATTTTAACATCTGTTCTATTCTCTTTTTTCCACCCACGATATTTTCACAATTTTCATAATGCCTCATTAACACTTCATCCTCTTCATCTGATATGCCACGTCTTTCTTCGACTAAATCAAAAAAACTATCTTCTTTTCCAGTATGATCGGTTATGAAAACTGCATATGATTTTAGGAACCTTGCAACTGGTTCCCTCCATAGATTGTTTCCTTCTTTTTTCCATTTTTTTAATTCCATTAGAAGCATTTTGGCGATCCTCCTTCCAAGCTCATGTTCAATCAAAAATTTGCGAATATCTTCTCCAAATCCATTCTTATATTTTGTCTGCGGGAAATATACCTGTTCTTCCTTG
>DATCWH010000041.1:0-22840 GCA_036566445.1 Nitrososphaeraceae archaeon | reverse complement strand
TTTATCATGAAATAGGATATGTCGACCTCTAGAACCTGCGATTCCAACACCTCTCTTTGGATCAAATTGATATCCATCACCAACAAACTTTAGTTTCTTTTCTGGATATCTCAATGTAAATCTCTTGACGAGAAGATGCTTCGATCCTGATTCAATAGCCTTTATGAAACCGCCTGCTGAGGTCATCAACCAGTAATATATTAATAGCCATATTTTAAGTTAAGAATAAATCAAGCAAACGATGCTCAACAGTCAATTAACATCTAATTTTTCTCAATCGTATTTCTACACTGGAACTATCCTGTAGATGTTCCCATTGATTCCTAGAATGTAAAGATAGCCGTCGGGTCCTACCTGTATGTCTGTTATTACTCCAAAGCCCTGTCCAAAAACTGTGCTTTGAATTTCGTCAGGAGTATCGGCAACTTTATCATCTAATGGTGGGTCCAAAAGTAATTGTTTTCTGTCTGTATCAAGTTTGAAATTATATAGGTTACCAGTCGTTACATCACCAACAAATATTGTGTTTTCATACTGTGAGCCGAGTCTGGTTGAATTCAGGAATTTCAGAGCTGTTGGAGCTACAGTTTGTTTCCATACAAATTCAGGATCGCTATATTCGCCTTTTCCGGCAAAATAGAATAAATCCGCTTGAGGATCAAACCTAGACAATGCCATACCCATGGTTTTCTTCCAACCACTATTGAAGCCGGGAAAGACATAATTAATTTCATCCTTATCAATTCCACCGTTTTCACTATCCCATAAATTACCAGTAACAGGATCAAAGTCAAATCCAAAACTGTTGCGTATCCCATATGCATAATATAGTGTGTTAGGAACTGAACTTCCAAAAGGGCCGTTATCTACAGATTTACCATCTTGTGTGACTCTTAGTATGCCACTTGTTCCATCTGGAGAATTACCTCTCATAATATTCTGAATATTACCCATTCTGCCGCCTACATCCCCTACAACAAGATAGACGTTATTATCAGGACCGATCACTACCTTTCCTCCATTATGATTGTTTTCATGTCCTACAAGTGGTGAAATTGCAGGCAAGTTCAGAAGCAGCAGTGGATTTACAAGTCTGCCTTCACCAAGTTCATATCTGTATAATTTGTTGCCGATGATAACCCCAGAGTTGTCAACCTCAGTATAATATAGAAAGACAAAGGTCTTGCCTTCTTGACTGCGGGATAATGCCATTCCCAACATTCCCGTTTCTACTTGTGTTGCCACTCTCACCTGAAGTAATGGGTTTTCCTCAAGGCTTCCATTTAAGATTCTATGCACTTTACCTGTGTTTTTCTCTAGAACAAGAATATCATCTTCCCCAAGAAATGCCATGCTGGTTGCTCCCTTGAGTCCGTCTTTAAATACTAGTTCAACTTTCAAAGAAGGGTCAACTAGTTCCTGGCCTGTACTCTCAGGTATTGCCCTTACGTAAGCTGCATGAGAAATATTGTTGACAAGATATGTAATAAAAACGAGAGTAAGGAAGAACATAGTTAAGGATGTAAAAAGTAAGATATTTTTTTTACTCATCAATAGGAAAAAATTCGAATCAATCTTTTATCTGTTTTGACGAAAGTAGTCTTAGTTTGAATTGGTATTTATTGTTTGTCGACTCTCCTTGTAAACCTTGGCCCAATGAGCCAATTTGATTTTTATTAGTTTTATATAGAAATAAAAAAGAAGTTCAGTTTTTAACTCAAAAGACAATCAAAAATTAAATTTAAAAAAATAGAAAGATAGATAATATGTGTAATCATATTTATTCTCAAATTTATGACGACTAATCTTATTTCCCTATCATCACTGGATGACAAATACGTAAAAGAAAAAAGCAATATGAACTCGGAACCAGAATGGTTGATGGAAATTAGGAATAATGCATTTTCAAACTATTCCTCTCTACCTCATGAAGTTTCGCCACTATACAAAAAATATTCTGACGCTAATCTCCTATATCCGGATCGGGTTTTTCTTTCGCAAGGGATTAAGAGTTACATACCAGAAGATTATCTTAACGAAAGAATAAGAGAGCTTGATAAGGAAACAAGTATGTTAAAAATAGGCTCTTCAATAGTTCATTCTAAAATTTCAGATAAACTATTAAAACAAGGTGTAGTTATTTCAGACCTTAAAAGTGCCATAAAGGATTACGGAAGTATTATTAAAGATAAGATGTATTCAAATCAGCTTAGCTATTCTGAAGATAAGTTTCTTGCTTTAGAACTGTCTTGTTTTGACTCGGGTGTTTTCGTATATATACCAAGAAATGTTATCATTGATGATTCAATAAGAATAATTAATGTTCTTGCACCAGATGGTACATCTTCCATAACAAGAAATATTGTAATTGCCGAATCAAATTCAAAAGCGAGTATAGTTCAAGAATTATATAGCAATAAGCAATTTGACGATAAGTTTCAGCAATCACTGTTTGAGCTTTTAGAATGCTATCTTGGATCAAACGCACGATTGGAAGTCGTGACACTGCAAGCACTGAACGAAAAAAACTCAGTTAATTTTTCAAATAGAAAGGCGTTCATTGAAAGGGATGCGAAAATGTCGTGGTATATGGGACTTTTTGGAGGACAGCTTTCAAGATACAAAATTGACAATATTATGAAAGGTGAAGGTGCGAGCGCCGAAGATGTAGAAATAATATTTGGTATCAATGACCAATCCTTTGATGTGACATCAAATTTGATTCACAATGGACCCAACACAAGAGGCAGAGTGTTATCAAAATCAGTAATGAAAGATAAATCGAAATCTCTTTTTAAGGGCATGATAAAAATTGACAAAAATGGAAAATCTGCAGAATCATTCCTCGCCGGACATGCTATATTGTTGGATAAGGGGGCAAAATCAGATACGATACCCGGTCTTGAAATTGAGACTAATGAAGTTAGGGCGACTCATTCTGCATCTGTTGCACAAATAGATGAAAATCAAATTTTTTATCTTATGTGCAGAGGACTTAGTAACGAAGAAGCAAAAAGAGAGATAGTAAGTGGGTTCTTAGAACCTTTATCACGTAAAATGGGTCCCACTGTTAGAGCTTGGGTAAATTATCTAATAGAAAATAAGTGGCTTGGAAAACCATTACTGCTCAAAACTGATGAAGCAATGGAACATATCCTTGAAGTCGAAAAATCTAGATACAGAGAGACAGAAGATATTTTCGAGAAACATTATAAGTATAGATAGTACGAGTTTAGTAAATGTGATCTGTTATGGTATCATGGATCAAGGCATGTGAGGCAAAAACACTGAATAATGGTGATATGATAGACTTTGATTATGATGATAAAAAAATTCTCATATCGAATGTAAATAATAAAATCTATGCAACTGATAGGATATGTACTCACGCATATGCTGATCTTTCTTCAGGATTTGTAAATGAAGATGAAATCACTGTTACCTGTCCATTACACATGTCAAGATTCAATTTAGAAAGTGGAGCACCAGAGAATTTACCGGCTGAAGAACCTCTTAAAACATATAGCACCGAAATAAGAGACGATTGGGTTTACATTCTTATTTGAAAAACCCAAATCACACTGTTTCATCCTCGTGATGTACCTTTTTTGGTCTAATGGAATAAATTAACAATCCAATTATTATAGCCATAATGATGTAGTTTATTGGAGGGGTTATTATCATTGAAATTGTTCCTATTTTTGGGATTACATATACCACTTTCCCCACATAATTTTCCATAAATATCGGAAGGTCTATTCCAGGGATAGAATATGGATTTGCATCACCTTTTGTTATCACAGACCTGTTTCCGGAAATAGTTCCAATATCTGATATCCTATGTACAATTACCTTGGGTTTTCCATCATCTGTTTTTGCCTCTGGAGCTCTGAAGACAACAATGTCTCCGATTTTAAGATTATTAAACAAAGTATCAAATGAATTATTCTTGATTATTACTATATCACCTATGTTTATTGTTGGAATCATACTTCCACTAACCACTACATAAAAGGGATTAATAGATCCAAAAAATGTGTATATGAAAAGTAGACCTCCTCCTATAATAATCGCAATTCCTATCAAACTATACATCGTATTTTTTTTCATTTTGAATATATTCTTGTAATCTATTGGAATGACCATTAAAACTTATTGATCCATTTTAACAACATTAAAAAATATATCTAGCAAAATTAGTTTACTTACTTATGGAAAAAAAAGAGCGCAATCAACTTACCCGAGAAGAATCTATTAAGAACAAAGAAAAATGTCATAATTTACTTCTATTATCACAAAGAATCCGTTATGTTGGTATGATAAATAAATTTGGTAAGACAATAGCAGGACAGTTACGCTCCGGACTTGTACCCTTACTTAGTGTCGAACAAGCAATCAATGAACATTTTATTGATGCTACTCGCAATCAGCTGAGGAAAGCATTTGATTCGGCATTGGGTCCTACATTATACACACTTACAGTAAACAAGAACGTATTAACACTGACCTTTCCATATCAATCAGGAGGATTTTATTACATAACAATAGATAGTGACATAGGAAGCGATGAACTAATGAAATTAATAAATTTGCTAATGGAAAAAATTAGTCTCACTTAATTAACATTTTACTACTTATTTTGCAAACGCCTTTAATCTCTTTTTGAATTCTACATCTTCTGCGATTGATGGATGAGAAGGGTCTACTAATATGATCTCATACCATATGTTTTTACCGTCTTTGTATAGGAAATAAGAACCAATAACTTCCATATTAGGATACTTTTCATTTACTCTTCTTTCGGCAACTCGTCTCATACTTTCTGTTTGTTTAATTCTTACTACACCCAAGTGTTTTGGCCTTCTACCAGATTTGGGCCGTTGCTTCCTCATTCCACCTCTTCCAACTTTGGTACGAATTACAATTATGCCCTGTTTTGCCTTGTATCCGAATTTATGAGCCCTATCCAATCTACTCGGTCTTTCGATTCTATGTATGGTTGGTTCTTTTCTCCAGATCATGGCTTTTTCCTTTAGTTCTTCCGAGTTAGTTTTCCACATTTTTGTCCACAATTCGGCCATATACTGATGCATATTATAGATAACTCCAGATAAGACCTTAATAATTGTATTTTGTTAGGTGCAGAAAGAAAAACTAAAATAGAATTTTGAAAAATTCTAGTTCATTATTTTATTTATTACTCAGTAATGTCTGGATTACCTTTTCTGCTATGACAGTAGAAGCAAGCTCCTGCGCTTCTTTTGTTTGAGCAGCAATATGAGGACTGCAAATAATATTGGGAAGTTGTAATAGCTTAGTATTAGTTGGAGGCTCCACTTCAAAAACATCAAGTGCTGCTCCAGCAATTCTATTCTCACTTAATGCGTTAAATAATGACTCTTCATCTATTATCTCTCCCCTAGATGTATTAATCAGGAAAGCAGTTGTTTTCATGTATGATAATGTCTCGGAATTTATAAGATGTCTTGTTTTTTGAGTTAGTGGTACGTGACATGTTACAAAGTCTGAATTCTCCAATAGTGTCTTTAGATCTGTTTTTATCATTCCTACCTCTCTCCCGTAATCCTGATTTATTGGAAAAATATCGTATCCTATCAAATTCATACGAAGACATCTTGCCAATCTACCTACATTTCTACCGATATTTCCTACTCCAACTATTCCCAAATATTTTCCTCTAAGTTCGCTACCAACAAGCTCTTTTTTTAACCATTTACCGATCTTGATACCATCATTGGCTTTAGGAATATTTCTAGACAACGCTATCATATGACCAATTACAAGTTCTGAAACTGCATTCAATGCAGCCTCAGCAGCATTTAAAACCTTTATTCCTTTAGACTCAGCATAATTCGTATCTATATTATCCAATCCAACACCTACTCTTGCAATTATTTTAACATTAGTAGCAGCATCGATCACCTCTTTTGTTATTTTTGTTCTGCTTCTTACAACTATCACATCGCAGTCTTTGGCGGAGGTTAGTAATTTATCAGATTCAATATCGGGTTTGTAATCGACTACTAATCCTGCTTTTTTAAATATGGATATTCCCACATCATCTATGGTATCGCAGATAATTACTTTGCCCTCCACTTGCATGAGATATGCAAATTACAGGTCTTATAATTTGCTTGCTGAAGAAATTTACTTGTAACTGGAATTAGAAATTATTTCCGCAATTACTCCATCAATATAATACTTTTTCTTGCTTTGAAAATCATTAATTTCCCACGCAAAATGACTTCCACCAGTATTGGTCGGTTCCGTACTACCGATGATTTTTCCAACGTTATTTAATTCCGGGTTTGATTCATACACTGCCCCATCAGACTTTACATAAACATATCGAGGAGAACTATCTATCTGGTTCTCTGATATATTGAACGTACTTAATACGCTTGAAATCGCTACATCGGGAGAAATTGGTAACCTGGATATTGAGGGACGAGTTAGAGAATCCTGAATACTTAGAAAAACAACTATAGTAACCAATATTCCAAAAGAAATAGTAATAATGGTTCTTTTATTTATCGAGTTGATTTCTGGTATCACTCTATCTTGTTATTAGTCGACATGATGGATGATAACAAGTCAATATCACATTGAATCAATTGTTTCAAAGTTATTTTGAACCAAGAATATTTTTCTTTGATAGGGCATTGTCAAGTTCTTCTTTTGTCATTAGTCCTTTTTCAAGAATCAATTCTCTGATACTTTTATTTGTTGTCATGGATTCTTTGTAAATCTCAGATGCTTTAAGGTATCCGATATGTGGATTGAGGAGAGTGACCAATATGGGACTTTTTTCCACAAATGATGCAAGTTTCTCCTCATTTGCTTTTAATCCATCTATCATATTTCTTGCATAAACTGGTAGAAAATTTTTTAACATATCTGTTGACTCCAACATATCCTTTATCATTCCTGGTAACATTACATTTAGTTCAAATTGGCCTGCCTGAGCAGCAAGAGCAATCGAAACATCATTTCCTATGATAATAAAACAAATCATGTTAAGACATTCTGAAAGTGAAGGATTTACTTTACCAGGCATTATAGACGATCCAGCATGTACGGCAGGAATAGTAATTTCTGATAAGCCTGCTATAGGACCTGAGGCCATCAACCTGATATCATTTGACATTTTTATTAATTCTATGGCAATATTTCTCAATATTGAAGAACACATTGTTATCTCAAATTTACTTTGTAAGGAAAAGAAATAGTTTGGTGAAGGCTTTAAGCTTAATTCAGTTATCTGAGACAGGTATTTGATTACTAGTTTATCATATCTCGGAGGTGTATTAGCCCCTGTACCCACCGCTGTTCCTCCAAGCCCAACATATTCTAAATCAGAACATACATCGACGATTTTATTTAGACCTCTTTTAAGAGAAAAAGCATATTCATTAAATTCCTCACCAAGCGTTACAGGTATTGCATCCATCAGATGCGTTCGCCCAATTTTTATGACGTCTTTAAATTCCTGAGTTTTTTTTTCAAGCGAAGTTATAAGTGAGTTAAGTGAATCCACAACTTCTCTCATATTTATTAATATTGCGATATGCATCGCTGTTGGAAAAGTATCGTTACTAGACTGTGACATATTTACATCATCATTAGGATTTATGAAGGAATAATCGCCAATTCTATGACCACTAATTTCAAGAGCTTTATTTGCAATTACTTCATTTGCATTCATGTTAAATGCAGTTCCAGCACCTGAATTAATTGTATCAACTATGAATTGATCCATTAAATGTCCTGAGAGTATTTCGTCACATGCTTTTACTATCGAATCAGCTTTGTCTGAATGTAATACGTTCAACTCTCTGTTTGCAAGTGCTGCAGAACGTTTTATCATAGCAAATGCCTTTATCATGTTTACGTGAGGTTTTTGACCTGTTACTTTGTATTGGTTCGAAGCTCTTACTGTGAATGGTCCGTAATAAGCATTAGAGGGAACTTTGACCTCTCCTAAAGAATCTTTATCAACGCGATATGACTCCATAAATACAAAAACTAGTAATGATCTAATAAATCAATCGACTTTGCATTAATGATAAACATATTTGTAATAATTTTAATTTTCAATTTTTCCAATTTATTCTATTAGAATTAAATTTACTCTCCTATGACTTTTACTAGAACCTTCTTGTTCCGACAACCATCAAATTCTCCATAAAAGATTTTTTCCCAAGGCCCAAAATCAAGTTTACCGCCTGTGATAGCAACTACTATTTCTCTACCCATTATCTGACGTTTTAAATGTGCATCGGCGTTATCTTCTCCAGTATCATTATGCATGTACTGTTCGGTTGGTAGATGAGGAGCTAGTTTCTGAAGCCATCTTTCAAAATCGAGATGCAAACCTCCCTCATCATCATTAATAAATATGCTTGACGTAATATGCATGGAATTAACTAAACAAATACCTTCGTTAACATTGGATTCCTGTACAATTTTTTCTATCTCTGGTGTTATATTTATTAATTTGAATCTCTTTTCAGTATGAAAAGTTAAATATTTTGTAATTGACTTCATGCTAATGAAAAATTATTTTTATTATTTAAATTATTTATCCGTAAGAGAATAAAAAAACTCTTATTAGATCTATTAATATTTCAAATCGCTAAAAACATGTTTAATGAGGTTAATGCGAAATCTGGGCTACTCTGTATGATACTTGCAATTACACTTGTGTTTCTTGTGGCAGGTTTTAAATTCAGCAATACTAATAATTCATTGGCCCAATCAGATCAATTTTCTCAACTTCAGAATGCTTCAAAAGCCCAAGCAATTTTACAGTTTCAGAATCAATTTTGTGGAATGAATTCGACATCACATAGCAACTCTTTCATTGCGGAGTATTTGCTTCCACAGAAGTGCGAAATGCCCTTAGGTATTCTAGCAGATAATGACTCAATATGGTATGTATCCACAAAATTAGGCATTCTTGGAAAGTTCAACACTAATGATAACAAAAGTCAAGAGTTTACAATTCCTGTTTGGGATAGTCGTTCAAAGCCCACTGATATTTCACAAACATGGGATATTAAAAAGGACTCAAAAGGCAATATCTGGTTTACTGATGAAAAGCAAAATGGAATCTGGAGATATGAACAAGATAATAATAGTTTTAGCTTCTTTCCCGTCCCAGAACGTCCTTCGGGCTTTGGCACAACGTATCCTGTTTCTATAGTACTGGACAATGATCAAATCTATTTTGCAGGTATTCGCTCCGAATCGCTTTGGTTTGGAAATATTTCAGATTTGAATAATAATTCCACTAAAGGTTTTTCAAATATTTCTCTTCCGTTGTCATCATTCAAAGGAATAGATCCAGATCTGGTAAGTACTGGCTCAATTGAGATAGACAGGGATCGTAATGTCCTATGGATTTCGGCTCTTGCGTTTGGAGTTAAAGGTCAAGTATTTAAGTTTGATTTAACTTCGAGAAAATTTACTCCCTATGATTTGCCAGCACACCTTAATTCGCCAGTAGGGATTGCTATAGATGAAAAGGGAAATCCGTGGATTACTGATCATGGAACAAGTATATTTTTTATGGTTAATGCAACAGACGGCAAGGTTACAGAATTTAGTACCTCGCCACTTTCAAGGATATCGGCAAATATTCCAAAAGAATCGGGATACACACTGCCTTATTGGATCAAGATGGATACAAGAGGCAATCTTTGGTTCAACGAGCACATTGGTAACAAGATTGCAAGATTTAATACTACAGACAGAACACTAGTTGAATATTGGATACCAACACAAAATAGCTTGTGGGCCCCGTGTACTCCAAACGAAATTTCTTGTGGAATTTCTAATGCGCTTCAATTTTCGATAGGAAAAAATAGCCAATTGTGGTTTTCAGAATGGACAGAAAATAAACTAGGCATGTTGAATGGTTCGAAACCTCTATCATTTGTTGTGGACACAAGCTCTACAGAATTGAATATCAAGAAAGGAGAAACCATTGAAATTCCTCTCAGTGTATCTGCAAACGACAATGTCGACCTTAAAATGATTGCTTCTTCCACATTCACAAGTACAGGTGACTTTGGAAATTCCTCCTCTTCATTCAGCCAAGATTCATTTTCCATGAATTCAGGTGAAACCAAGAATGTTACATTTTTGGCTACTCCTTCCGATGACCTTGAGAACGGGGAGTATACTCTCATGATTGGAGCAGAAAATGATGAGATATCATACCTTAATTCAATAAAAGTTCATCTTTCATGACCTAATTAGCCTGTTCAAGAACTTCAATCCCAGGCATTTTATCCCCCGCCAAAAATCTCAAAGTTGCTCCACCCCCAGTCGATAAGTGGGTTACTTCACTTTCCGAAACGCCTGATTTTTTGAGAGCAGCAATTGTGTCCCCACCACCGACAAGTGTCATAGCACCTCTCCAAAAAGCAAGAGCCATGCTCTTTGAAACACTCATGGTTCCGCCTGCAAATTGTGCAACCTCAAACATTCCCATAGGTCCATTCCAAAAAATGGTACCAAACCCGTTCCCACCAATTTCTGAAGAATAAATCCTAGAAGTTTCATTACCAATATCAAATCCACACATTCCATCCGGTATGTCACCAGTAACAGTTGAAAATGACTTTTCCTCAGAAGAGACTACATGATCGATTGGAAGTAGAATCTTTTCACCAAATGAAGAAATGGCTTTTTTCACCCAATCAAAATGTTCTTCATCAAATAACGAATTACCAATTTTAAATCCTTTTGCCTTAAGAAATGTGTAAGCCGCAGCACCGCCAATTAGTAGTTTGTCTGCCTTTGGCAGTAAATTTTCTAATGCACCAATTTTGTCCTTAATTTTTGAACCTCCTACCACCAGCGTAAACGGCTTTCTAGGATTATATCTAATCATTGAAAGATATTCTATTTCTTTCTTTAAGCTAAACCCTGACAAACGAATTTCAAAATTTTTTACAGCCCCGTACGTCGAAGCATGCTTTCTGTGAGATGTGCTAAAAGCATCATTTACATAGATATCTGCCAACGATGAAATAGACCTACAAAATTCAGGGTCATTGTTTTGCTCTTCGGAATGGTACCTTAAATTTTCTAACAGCAAAATGCTTCCATAATTAAGCTTTTCTATCTTTGTACGTACTTCGGTTCCAACGCAGTCATCGATAAAGTCGACTTTTCTATTGATTATCTCTTTCAATCTTACGGCCACGGGTGCAAGTGAATTATTGTGATCACGGAATTTAGGCCTGCCCAAGTGAGAAGCCAAAATGACTTTAGCTCCTCTTTTTACAAGATACTCAATTGTGGGAATTGCGCTTCTAATTCGATAGTCTTCTGTAACTGAACCATTGTTAATAGTTACATTAAAGTCTACTCTGACTAAGACCTTCTTTCCGTAATATTGAATATCATCAAGGTCTGATACAGATCTAAGCAATTATTTTTCCAAATATGGATTCTATGTGCTAGTAGGATAAACTTTTCTCCTACTTTAATCAGAGCATGATTGAGTTATACTAAATTTTTTTTTGACTATTAAACTATGTGTAGAGATTGTTATCCGATTTTCGGATTTCTATTGTAACTTTATCTCCAACTCTAATTCCGATATCTTCGTACTCTCTTACACTAATTTTGAATGTTGGTGAATCACTTGCACCTGCACCTGTCATCATTCTAGAGATATTTCCCATAGCTTTTGGAAGATTTTTCATCATGTCTTCTGGAGACGAAAATGCCATAACATTAGAGCCAAATGGATTCATTGGTTTATCGCTCTTGTAATCATTAGGATCACTAAAACCAACGTAAACGTAAGGACTTCCATCCTGTGCAGCTTCTATGCGTGCAACAATAAAGTCTTTTTTCATACTTGCCATATTATTTCTTCCCTTAAAGGATATAATTTCTTTTCCCTTTTAGTATTTGCTATACAATCAAAAGATAGGTTTTACAATATTCAAAATGTACATAATGATAATGGATTGTAAGATAGGTACTCAAATTCAAAACAGTCTCTGAAATAAAGGAGTTTGATGCATTCATCAAACCATATGTACTTTGTTGTATTAAAAGATGCTTCTTGAGGAACAATTTTTTGTGTTTCGTTCTTTATATCTACAATAATCTTTTGATTAGCTTGTAAGCATTTACCAAATTTGGTAATCGTTTGATCAGATTTTCATGATAAAATTATCAACCCGACATAGTCTTTGAACGTATACAAATAGCAGAGGACTATAATTCATTCATTGACGATAACAATAACAATACGTTAGCCAATTACAAAACATAATTGACGCACAACCCGTAAAACAAGATTTAAACTTAATATTATTTATCCTCTATACCTATATTTTTTAATGAAGTAATTTTAACGGCTGTTGGACAGCCTAATTTGCTTGATGCAACCTTAAAACCGCGCTTTGCCAGTTCTAAGTTTGCCTTTGAGACATATGCCTCAAATATTGATTGTTCTGGTCGGACCCTGGCAGCAAGTCCTGTAGCCTTACCAAATGCTCTCCTCATCCCTTCCTGTAATCTATCTGCCCCGGCAGTTGCAATCATCTTATTTTCACGTAGCACCAAATGAGGATAAACTGTAAGTCTAGAAAAAAAACTCATATCTCCTGCTTGAGACATCGTCTTGTTCGCCGCCAGCCTTGCTGCTTCTAGTGCATTGTGTCTAATCTGCATTTTTTCACTAACGATTAACTCAAGTTTGTAATCATAATCTACTTTGGACTGTCCTGAAGAGAACCTTGCAATTTTTAGCTGAGGTTTTCCAGAGATATATTCTCTCCTCACATATGGCATTCCCTTAGTTTCTCTGTAATTGACGCCTTTCATAACTCATCATTTGTTTTAATACTTAAATCCCTCTTTGAGAGTGATTTAATCGTTATGTCTCGAGAAGCGGATCAGAATAGTGAATTCCAAAACATAATTGAAGGAGTTCTGACTGGAAAATGCTTGATAAAGATCGATGATTTAAGGTCTCAAGATCAGCTTCGCAATAAAGGATACGGTGACAAAGAAAACAATAATTACTTCTTGGAAACTTATGAGGCACTCTATCTGCTTTATCTCAATAAACTGGTCATAGCCAATGGCAATGTAGTTCACTTTAGCGGTTTACTGAAACACGCATTAAAGTACGATAAGGAGATAGTTACAAAATTTCTAGTCTATAGGGACTTAAGAAGTAGAGGGTATGTTGTAAAGGAGGGATTTGGATTTGGTGCAGATTTTAGAGTATATGAAAGAGGAGGGTATGAAAAGAAGCGTGCAAAATATGTGGTATTTTGCATTAACGAAGGGATTAATGTAAAGGTCGGAGAGCTTTCAAAAAATGTACGTGAAATAGAAACAATGGGAAAAAATGCTATAGCTGCAGTGGTAGAAAGACGTGGTGAGGTAATTTATTACAAGCTCACTAATATGAAATTTAATGAGAACAAAAAACAAGAAACAACTGTGACACTTAAAGAAAGAAAATAGTTAAATAAACAAAGTCCGAAAAAGTCAATGTAGGGAGTGCCATTTAAAGAGATCTACTGTCAAGATTGCAAAATGGTTTTAGCTAGATACAACGATGATTACTTCTCCGAAGATAGCATTAATGAATTATCTAAACTCCACTACTATTATCATATTAAAGAAGGTCATTCAATAACAGTCAGGAAAAAAAAGAGTTAGTACAAAGCCCTTCTTAGTTCATATGAAGATGCCAAACTGGTGTATAGGTAAGGATAATATTGTTCCTTGTTGATTATTTTCTACTACAAGATAATGATGATAATGGTAGTCCCCCTATAGCTCTTGACTAAACATCAAGTGTAGATGAAGAGATTTTACCGGACTACAGAATCTTGAAGCTTGAGTGCTCCGACCGGGATTTGAACCCGGGATCGTCGCCTCGAGAGGGCGAAATGCTTAACCGGCCTACACCATCGGAGCGATAGAAAATTGGATTATTTTCTTCATATAAAACTTATGTTGAAATATTCATAAGATTATCTAGAGGGTCGCGTCATAATGTAGATTCTAAAAAAAACATTATCATTTCATAAATCAGGGCTCAGAGAATAAATGCGAACCTATCTATGCGTAATAGAATTTTGTGTACACTTGATGCTCCTAAAATCTAGGTTCACAATTGTTCTAGTCTGATTTATAAAGTTCTTTGTCCTATATAATAAATAATGGCGTCTGTAGAAATTATTGGTAAAGAAGCAGAATTATTCTCCGAGCTTCAAAATGGTAGAATCCGATGTACTGCATGCGCCAGGAAATGTGAAATTCCAGAAGGAAAAATAGGTCTTTGTGGAATTAGAGGTGTTAATAATCATAAATTGTGGTTATATGTATATGGAAAAGTAATTGCAGGACATATTGATCCAATTGAAAAGAAGCCTGTAATTCATTATATGCCTGGATCTTCAATATACTCAATCGCTACAACTGGCTGTAATTGGCTTTGTAAATATTGTCAAAATTATGACATCTCACAGAGAAGAAAAATAGAGGGAACCGAAATGACTCCATCAGAAGTAGTATACAAGGCACAATTTTATGGAGCACAAGGTATCGCCTATACATACAATGAACCATCAATTTTTATGGAATTTGCAAAAGATTGTGGAATTGAAGCACATAAAAAAGGAATTTTCAACATTTTCGTATCTAACGGATACGATACACCAGAATCTGTTAATATGATGTCAAAATTTTTGGATTGTATAACGGTAGATTTTAAAGGTAGCGGAAATCAGGAATTTGTAAGACGTTACATAGGAATTCCTAGTTCAGAACCAATATTTTCAACCCTGAAGGAAATAAAATCAAAAACTAATATCCACATCGAGGTAACTGATCTTATCGTTCCTCAAGTTGGTGACAATTTGGATTCTGCACGAAAACTATGCAGTTTTGTTTATGATGAGCTGGGACCCGATACTCCGGTTCATTTTTTACGATTCCACCCTGATTATAAGATGATGGAGTTTGATTCAACCCCCGTATTAACCTTGGAAAAACATTATGAAATAGCTAAACAGGTTGGATTGGAATATGCTTATATTGGCAATGTACCGGGACATAAGTTGGAAAACACTTATTGTCCTGAGTGCGGTTACTTGGTCATTCAAAGATATGGGTTTAATATCGAGGGATGGAATCTGGATCAAAGAAATTGTTGCAAACAATGTGGACATAGCATACCAATTGTAGGATCTCTTCAAAAGAAAAGCAAGAGATGGTTTCAATTTATTGAATAATTTCCCCTATGTCATAAAAGGGGCACAGAACTTGAAAGTGAATATTAGAGTCAATCGAGTCCCAAAAAGACGATTTTAGTATCCAGTCTTCTTTCTTCATTCTTGCTAACTTGATTTTCTATATGGTCATTTTAACATAATTCAAAGAGAACAGTAAATCTGTTGTGGGATTTGGACATTGGGTCCAGACATTTTTAGGAAGGTTTTTGGCAAAGGTGAAACATAACATAGTAAACATTGACGGAATTAATTTCCATAACACAAGATTACGTTAAAAATCATATAAAGGCTCGATATGAAAATTCTAAGAAAGGTGATAATGGAATAGTGCTCGTCATAGGTGGTAGCGGATTGTATCATGGCGCTCCACTACTGGCGTCATTAACTGCACTCCGTGCCGGTGCTGACCTGGTTTATACTGCTGTACCTAGAATTATTATTAGCGCAATAAGGTCTTACTCCCCGAATATCATTGCATTGCCCATGACTGATAATTCGCTTACAGTTGGATCTGCAAACCGATTGATTAAGAGTCTTCCAAAGATGCCACAAAGTGCAACTATCGGAATGGGAATGACAATATCCAAGGCCGAAGCGTTAAATTCACTTCTCAAAAAACTGAAGGAAAATGGAACAAGACTTGTACTTGATGCTTCAGCACTGATTCCAAGAGTGATTACTGAGATTACAGAAACTGATACTATTATTACCCCACATGCTGGCGAATTCAAAAGAATTTTTAATGAAGATGTGGGGATCAACGAAAAGGAAATTGTATCAAGTGTTTCAAGAA
This sequence comes from Nitrososphaeraceae archaeon, assembly GCA_036566445.1. Classification (GTDB taxonomy): domain Archaea; phylum Thermoproteota; class Nitrososphaeria; order Nitrososphaerales; family Nitrososphaeraceae; genus TA-21. The sequence continues at coordinate 6,742 of DATCWH010000041.1, read as the reverse complement.
TGGCATCTAGGTATAAAATTACTATAATTCTAAAGGGATGGTTAAATGTGATAGCTGACCAGAGTGGCAAAGTTGCAACAATAAAAAGGAGTACTCCTGCAATGACTGTTGGAGGAACAGGTGATGTACTTGCAGGACTTGTGGCCGCTCTTTATTCAAAGATAAATTCTCCTTTTGATGCATCTGCCTTAGCAGTTTATTTCAATGGATTGGCTGCATATATTGCATCTGAACAAGTTGGACTTCATATGGTAGCCAGTGATTTGATAGAATATCTACCAAAAGTAATGATGCCATTTGACAAAATATCAAGTGAGAAAATCCAGATCTGATTTTATTTTATGCTAGATGTATCTTGTTCTAATTCACAATGATTTTTATTTTCCTTTCCAAAATATATTTTTGTGAATCAAATCATACTTACTCTGATTACTTTTTTGTTTACAGTGTTTATTGTCCATTTTAACTTTATTCCAGTTTATGGAGAAGATATCAAAATTTCCTCAGGATCCTCCTTTGTCGATTCTGGCGGTAAATTGAATATCATAGGTGTTGTAACAAATTATGGAACAACATCTGAACAGGTGACAGTAGGACTAAATGTCCAAAATAAAATTGATGGTTCAAATGCTATCTTACGTCATCCCACATTTAGTAAAATTATTTATCCCGGAACGGAATCTCCTTTTAAATTTAAAATAAGTGGGGACTATGATGTCGTAGGTAAACCGTACATATTACAGATAGATAAGATAGATGAGCCTTTTTATAATGTCATAGTGCAAAATTATTCTAATTTTCCCGTAGGCCAAAACAGGGAATTGGTTGGAACGCTAAAGAATACAGGGCATGTCGTGTTGCAAAATATAAGCGTGTATGCATCAGTTCATGACAAGAATGGAATGCAAATAGATTCTATCGAATCCAATACTATACCTGTACTAAAACCAGGAGAGGTAAAATCGTTTTCAGCCAAACCAGACTATTCCATACTAAAAGATGCAAATTATTTCAGTTGTGCTGGATTTGATCCAAACGCTACAATTAACACTCTTGATTTAGGTAATGGAAAGTTTCTACCATACGGCTTGGAGAGTGTTGCGAAGATAAGTAATTTCAGTTATGATGAATCAACCGATAGCATATTATTTATTGCCGATCATTATAATCCTTTAGGAGGTATCGTTACTTTTAAGATACCTCAGTTAGATAATAGTCACAATTTAACAATATATTTAGATAATTTAGGACTAAAGAACCCACAAATTACAAAAAATGGCAAGACACTAATTACTAATATTTTTATTCCCCCAAATGAACATTCAATAAGAATTACTGGAATCCAAAATCAGTCCTAAGGCATCTTCACTTTAATATATTGTAGCAACATTGATTTTAAATTCATGCCACACGATGTAGTTTAACTTAGCTATTTCTTGTCTTTGCTTGGAGCAGATGATATGTTTAGTTTAGTTCCTATTTTTAATATATATGGGGTAACAAAAGTGGTAACAATTGTTACAACCCCTAAAATAGGAAGAATATACGAAGAGACTGCACCTACGTCCTGACCTCCTTTTCCTACTATAAGTGACATCTCTCCCCTTGCCGATGATATTCCAAGGCCAGTTCTAACCGCTGTAGTTGTATCATACCCTGCTCTAATTAGAACTGGTATGATAATCATCATTTTTGCCGTAAATGATGTCACAATAAGTATTAGAGCTGGAATGATAAACAGTGGAATTTTTGACACATCCACAAGAGCACCTACTGATACGAAGAATAATGCTGCAAACACATCTCTTAGGGGAATAGTTATGACACGAGCTATTCCCGCACTATTTGATTCTGCTACAAGCACACCAGCCAGAAACGCTCCTATTACTGGTGACAATCCAAGTTCAATGGCAACAAAAGATAAGCCAAATGCCAGACCTAGTATAACTATAATCAATACAGAATAATCAGTTTTTCTAGCCAGCTTGTCTATCAGTGGTGTCAAATATCTTGAACCCAAGATTAGAATTGCTGCTATGAAACCCACAACTATTCCTACCGATAACAGTACTTGAACAAATGACACAGCTGCCGTCAAAGCTACCGATTGCAGAATACCTAGCATGGTAATGACAAGAACATCTTCTACAATTAATATACCCATAATTAATACACTTGATTTGTCATTGATCATGTTTAGTTCTTCTAGTACCTTTACTGTAACTACGGTACTAGTCACTGACATGGCAAGTGCCAAAAACATTGAGTCAAATTGTGAAAATCCAAGAGTTTGCCCCACGAAGAATGTAATTAATAGAGTTCCGAGTGATTCTGCAATACCAACAATCATTGAAATCCTTCCAACGGATCTTAGTTTGGTGATAGGAAACTCAGTTCCAATTACAAATAAAAGTATGATTATTCCGAGCTCAGCTAGTGTATTGATTGTACCTACCTCATGTATTAAACTGAATGGAGGAGTGTATGGCCCAATCACCATCCCGGCCAATATGTATCCAATTACCATCGGTTGTTTTAACCTGTGTGTCACAAATACCATCACGGCGGCTACAATCATAACCACTGCAAAATCTTGAATTAGAAAACTTGTATTCAATTGTGATATGAGGTGAAAAAAATTCAAAGGTCATACTACCAACTAATCAATCTCTAATTGCAATACTATTATCATAAATCATGAATTATCTATTTCAAAATCATAATTCTTCAATCCATGAGTCTTTATGAATCGCAAAAGTTCATCATGATCATCAATTTTATAATATCTTTTCATTTTTTCTAAAGTTTCATCATCATAGTGTACACGTTTTTTTACTTTTGCTTTCCCCATACAGTATTAAAATATCTAATCGCACTTAAATTTTTCAAAAGAATCATGAATAATAGAACTTGAACAAAATTAGTAAAATTACTAATCCTGCAAACACTGTGTTTTCAAAAACTTTAGTAATTCCCCTCTCTCTTCAAATCCATAATATTGCATAAATTTTTCTAAAGCTACTTCATCATATTCTAGGGCAGCCTGCTTTTTCTTTCTGAGAGACGCTACAGGAACGCTCAATTGTTTTCTTGTTATAACTATTCACAGCATTTGGATATATTAGCATTTACCTCAGTTCTAATAGAACAAAAATGCTTTCACGGCTCCAAGGTTATTAAGAAATCTTTGTCTATTTCGTAACTAGAATAGAGAATTCAACATACCTTTTTAAAGCCACTTTAAATTAAAGATAATGGCAATAAATCTGAGTTTTGAACTATTTATTAATATATAGCATGATAGATATTTAAAATGATATATGACATCGGGAAAATATTTCAATAGGGCAGTAATTGCACTAGATGCTCCACACATTGGATACGTTGTTCGAGAAACAGATGATAAAATAGTTGTATTTGGGGATGGGAAGCAAAGATATGATATACCGCTATCAGAAATCCAAACAGTTAGCAAAAATGTCTTAGTTGGGCTAAAGTTTGAAGAAATGGCTAAGAAATATTCAGTTGACAGAGACGCATCACTTCCTACAAGTAAATATGTGGACCCGTGGGGTGCAGATGATACTACTGACTTTGCCACTTATATGAAAGAATATGCAAAGACTCTCTTCAATAAGGGAGTCAGGATAGCAGATGAAGATCATGTAGGACATGTAATGAAGGAAAGTGATGACAAGATTGTCATCTTCGGTGAACGTGATTACAGATTTGACGTTCCTAAATCTAAAATCATTGCTGTTGGAAGAAACGTTATATTGGGAATGGATTGGGATGAACTTTTTACCTATAAGGTTGATAAGAATGCACCACTGCCTGGAGGGGAAGCTATAGATAAACTAGTAGAAGAAGAAGACAAACTCTAAACTTATCTTTTGAATCAGTCTTCAATTCTTTATCTGGACTCGCTTGATGGAAAATACATTCAAAAATGTTAAAGATAGAAATTTTCGCAAAAAAGAAAGTAGATTCTTTTACAGTATTTGCTTCTCTTCCTGATATGGGTAGAGTTGGTGGATTAGTGTCTTCATTTTTGGCCAGCAATTTAGAAACTGTACATATCGCAAATTTAATTTCTAACCCCAAACCATGGGTTAATGTTAAAAATGGTATTATAGAATCAGCAAAGGATATTTACAAGATTTATTTTTCAGAAAGAGAAAAACTATTAATTCTTACTGGTGATGTCCAGCCTGAAGACCATAAGGAACTTCTCGATTTGTGTAACACCTTTCTTGATTTTTGTTTGTCGATTGGTGTTGTAAAAAGACTCTATACCGCAGGCGGTTCATTAAACGAAATGCTCACAGGAGAACCAAGAGTTGTAGGCGTTACAACCAAACCAAAGCTGAGAGAAATTCTTGATAGTTCTAATGTGGACACTTTGGGCTCTGAATTTACAACAATAACGTGGTTTAATGGTCTTATCTTGGGAATAGCTTCTGACAGGAATATTGAAGCAGTTGGATTTTACGGAGAAATTTCTGACAAATCATTACCTCAACCCCTTGCAGCAAAGAGTATCGTAAAAGCCTTTGCTAAAATTGAACACTTGTCTATATCTACCAAACCGTTTGATGTGCAATACGAAGAAGTTTTGGACCATATTGAAAGAAACAAAGGTCTGAAAAACCAGGATCAATAAATAATCAGATTTTAGCAGAAACGGATAATGTTCTACAGTTCTCTAGGACAATGGAAAAGTACTAACTTATTCCAATAGCTAGTATTATTACAAATTCATCAATTGTCGCGTTGTCCCAATTGATGAATCGCTGATTATCATCATGGTATTACGACAAAACCCCTTGCAATACCATTTCGGGTCGTGTCCAAGCCAGTTTGGTTGAGGAGTTTTAATGAATTTACATCAAGTTCTAAATTAAATAGTCCTTTAGAGGGTAACGATATAGTCTGATTTGAAATTCCATTTATTGCTGTGATATTTTTATTTCTTAGTATTTCTTCTCCCTTACTGGTTCTGATCGATAAATCGTAATTTACATCAGCGTTTAATCGATTACCACTTAGAGCATCACTGAAATTAATATTGAGAGTATTTTCTCCTATCACAGGTGGATTTGGGTTCCACAATAAGGCTGCATGTATTCCTCCCGTATCTGTTACCATATCAGTAGAAGTTTTTTGGGATTGATTTGCTATTGGCTGAATTGTAAATTTCATTGAATCATTACTCGTTGCTAAAGCTTTATTATTTTCAGCTAGATTGATTATATCATTTTTGTTTAAGAGAAAATGAATTATTAATGCATTTTCAGACGTAAATGGATCTATCGCAAGTGATCTTCCTGCTAATCGTTGTCCATTAACAGTACCATTAAATATCGAGGAATTTGAGAACTCACTGAATGATTTTGGCATCTTGATTTCTTCGTGAACAAAAATATTCTGTGATAGTATTCTTGAAAGATTATAATCAAATGGCATTGACCACTCTGCTTTCAGCTCTTCAGGTTCAAAAGTGAAATTCTTGACTTTATCATAATATGAGACTAACGTGCTGTTATAGTTTTTATTTCCATAGGTTAGATTGGTTGCATATACATCTCCAATACTAAGGTAAGAATCAAACCTTGGAGCATTTTCGGGCTGAAAAATGTTTCTAACGTTGTCAATTCCGAAAATTTCTACTGCAAAATGATACAGTCCTCCTTCAGTGAGTACAGGGCCCGATACTGTGATTTGCCCAGTTTCACTTGTCCATCCACCCAAAAAAGGCTCTGTAGTTCCATAGACTGTGACAGGGCCCTGATTTGGTTGGAATTTTAAGGTCAACGGTCCGTCTTTTGAGTAAAACAATTCACGCATTAGCAATTTGTCTTCTTTGTAAATAGTTAAAAAATAATTAACATTAGTTATATTATTTCCCGTCTTTGAATCAAATAGCCTCAATTGAAAAAAGGCATTTTGTAACGTATCAGACGTCAATACAGGTGGGCTAATTTTTGTATAAAGGCTTGCTTGTCTGTCCCCTACTGAAGCTGGAGGTAGATTTTCTTCAAATAGACCGTCAGCACCTACTTGCCGCAAGTTAGGAAGTAAAATAGTGCCGATTACAAATAAAAAAGAGATAATCATTTTTGCATACTTTTCCATATTGAGTCTAGCAAATAATTGGTAATTTAAATTATTTAACAAGACACTAAATTCGGTAATAATTAACGTAATAATCTAAATGCAATTCTAATTTCGATACACTTTTAGCAAGTTATATAGATGATTGTAGTGGCCCAATTAAGGTTATCGGTAATATTTTTTCTCCCGGGAATTATACAGTATCTCTTGAAGTAACGGGTGTAGATTTTAATAATCTTTTTCTTCCGATTCTTCTGAAATTTGAATTCCCAGTTTCTATCAATAGTTAGTCTCAGAAATCACTCTTTTATAAAAAATTGAGAGCAAAGTTAGAAAAATTTTTCTATCCTTGTTGAATACTCTATTGTGTGACTATCAAAGCATCAGCATCATTTTCTGATCTAAATTACGATCTTTTTAATGCTGTACTTGAGTGTTGTAGAAAGAACGCAGAAATAAAATACGCAGACAAGCAGAGAAATAATATCGTAGGTAAATCCGTGTTTGGAACTCAAAACCAATCTGGAATAAATTTTCAAATTATTCTAAAAGAAAAACCTAGTGGAGTCGAGATATATGATTATTCAAAGCGTGGTTTGGATAGGAAGTTTGCGGATAGCTTTTTTAA
>DATCWH010000037.1:0-4011 GCA_036566445.1 Nitrososphaeraceae archaeon | reverse complement strand
AACTTCGAATCATTACCCAGTATTTCACTAGTATTCGTATCATTAAAAATTTTATTGGAAATACTTTTTGTTTCTGATTTTAGAGCAAGTGTAATATTTGAATATATTATTATTGTACTTAGGACGCATAAGACGATTACTAAAGCTAAATGCGATAGCATACTATTTTATTTTCGTGACGCAAAAATTAAAGACATTGATACAAGTCTCTAATCGTTTACCTGTATTTGTCCTAAAGTCTGAAATGTTCACAATTTTAGTAATACAAATGTCTAAATGTAAATCAATAAGGCTCTATATATTAGTAATACAAGTATCTTAATGATATATTTTTGATTTATTAGTTTGATACTGGTACTAAAGAATTTTTATATTGAAGCCAAAGTATATTTTTTACTTTTGAAATTTATTACATTCTTAATCTTCTTAATTTGTTAAAATTACATGTAAATGCGATAACATTCGTTTATGTTCATATTGAAAAACATTCATTGCCAAAATAAAAAACGTAAAGAATACAAAATGTTGAATCAAACGCATGAAACTCTAATATTAGACCAGCTCTCTTTCGAGATTTCCATAACGCATTACGATGAACTTTAATATTCTAAGTTACTGTGAAGATGAAACTAAGGAATTATTTCAGTATAATTTATTTATGATGAATAAGCCATTGAACTATGAACAAGAAACAATCTGAAACTGCCTTAGTGACAACGTTGTTGACACTATGCTTATCACTGGGGCTAACTTCAATCAACTTGTTAATTTATTCTGTTGAAGGTGCATCACCACTAAGTGACGGACAAGCCCAAATGTTTCAAGAGAAATGCGAGCCATTATGTATGTCCAATTCTTACGCCATGAGAAATCTACGTCTTGCAATTGTCGGAGACATTGATTCTAATTCAGGTTTGGATAAACAGTTGAAATTAGCACATGATTACAACGTCCGAATACTAATTGTACCGGGTGATTACGCTTATTCAAGCGGAAAGGAAGTCTTATCCAAACTAGAGTCTTTCGGATTCACGGAAGAGAATAGCAATGTTGCTGTGGGAAATCATGATTCTACACAAGAAGTGAAAGACTGGTTGGGCAGTGGTAACACATTGGAAAAGACCGAGTTTTCCTTTACGGAAGGTAAGCTTGCATTATTTAATGTAAATACAAACATGGACTTTGATTGTTCAAGCGATCAATACTCAGAATTAAAGGAACAGATTGAATCGAGTGATGCGTGGTACAAGTTTGCAGTAGTGCATGAACCGTTTGTTACTGTAAAAAGTAAACATCCACCTAATGGAGAATTTGACTGTTATGATTCCATGTTTAGAAAAGGTGGTATTGATGGAGTGCTACAAGCACACAATCATAACTATCAAAGATTTAATATTGACGGACTGCTCTATGGAGTTTACGGTACTGGCACCCACGACACCGACTCTAATATGTATCCATTGAAATCCGACAGTTGGGAGGGAAATGACTGCATAAAATGCATCACCGAAGAAAATGGAATCACAATAATTGACTTGCAGATTGAAAATCCGAGGGCAAAGAGTTTTCAAGGATGGTTTGTGAATATGGATAATAAGATACTCGATAAATTTGAAGACAATTCGATTTCCTCGACATAATACTAAATGATATCGCAGTCCTTAAGATTTCCATCAAACGGGAAGACCAGATCTACGGAAGATGAATCTCGAGAATTTCCTAAATCTAATTCGCCCTATGGAGTAGTATTTCTTTTATTTCATGTGTTCATTTCGAACATTTTTAATGTCAGTCTTTCAGAATCAAATACATCGTACGTATTGTTGGATGTTTCGGCTTTATCTAAATTACCATTGTCCTTGAAGCGCGCCATTCTGATTTGTGTTACCAAATCTTTATTTTATTACCACAAAGTTGAAACAAGATCTAATTCAGAATTCTCAGTTCGCTATGCATTTTATCGGCTTCTGATATTGAATAAGTCTGATTTATTTTTAATATAATTTCATTCATTTTAGATTCAATAATATTACAAATTTCTACGTCAGGGTTTTTCATATTTTCAAGAACCCAACATATTAATTCGATCCTCTTTTGAAAATATCTTTTGTAGGTTTACCATATTTTTAGACATACATTAAACTTTCATCATAAAATTTTTTAACTATCTCTACAAGTTTGCTTCTTACATAGTTCTTAGTTAATTGATTCTCTTCACAATATTCTTCACTGACTGATTGATTCTCTATTTTCTGTACGATTTTGATTTTGCCACTAGGAAATGTGTCTAGCGAGAAAGTAATGTTTGCCATGTGTACTCCCCCCTGTAATGTTTTACTTTGAATTTCAAATATAATATCTGCTAAGCCAGTACTTTCTATTCTTGATACCTCTCCTGTTTTATTGATGAAATCCCTGCACTCAAGCATTATAGGGTGTATAAGGTCGCTTACTATTTGCCGGAATGTTTGCCTCTTTTGATCCATAGCAAGTTTTTCCTTTTCTTGCTTCTGTTTAATCTCTCCCTTTTTTCTCTTGAATTCATCGACAACTGATTGGAGTTCTTTTTCAAAATCCTCCATTAAAAAACAGTTAAACTTAACTTATATTATAACCTTTTAAACTAAGTCTTAATGCATCCTGGAAATTTACTGCAGATATAGATGTGTGCAATGTAAACCCTACCCGCAGATAATTATTAATCATGACATGTTATAACCTTTTTATTTCGTTACTGGAAGCTTGATACAAAATCCAATCTAGAATCCTTAGTTCACTATGCAGTTTGTCAGACTCAAATATTGAATAGGTTTGATTTATTGCTAGTGGTAGAAAAATAGATTGCTATGAATAAAAGGAAAAAGAAGATGATGATAATAAAGACGGAAGATAATCAGGAAGATAAGGCAAACTAGACTAGAACAGAATACATTTGTTATCTGTAAAATAATATCAAGAACGGAAATCTACATAAGGATAAGACGACAGATAACACCTTTGACATTTTTGATTCATCTCGCTTGGCCTTAAAACAGTATTGTACTGTTGGAAAGCCATGATATTTACAGAGCGACAATTAATTTCTGCAAAATTAATCATCGTTCGTTAGAACTCGGATAATAAACTTTGGAAATTAGTTTATGGTAACACTCATCGCATACGAAAATATCTAGAAATGGATTATTTGATTCCACATTTTTTTTGCAACAGTCACATTTCATTTATTATTGTGCGATCAACAGATTTGTCGGATAAAAAGATTTTATTAATATCGTCGTAAACTTTTTTCCATATCAATCTTCTATGCAAAATTTGGATAATAGCACAAATAATAACTCACTGCGTTTGCGGTTTGATCAATCCAGTTTGGAAGTCAACACACCCGAGAAGTACAAGAATTTAAGTTGAATTTGATCTTTTAGCCTTTTGTTTGCCTTCAAAACTCATAAGTATCTTGGTCGCTCCGATTTTTTTTATCAGACCCGCATTATGCAGTTCAACTACTATATCGTCTGTTTGACTATTGGATAGACCGACTATCCTTCCCACTTCGTATCTATCAAAGATTTTGGACTCTCCATCGGTCATTTCATACAATTTGCTTAGAAATTCCTTAGACATAATTTATATCCTCAAATAAGAGATAAGGTTTCTTTTGTATGAAACACCCATGCCAATGCAGGGCCATTTTTGAATCGTTAAATTAGTAACTGCATTAAATATATAAAGATCAGACCAAAATCTGATTGTTTACAGAAAAAAATGGTCGGATAAATAGAAAGCAAATCAAACAGATGTGGTTTAGGTTTGAGGACATTTGATAACATGGTCAGACTCAGTACGCTCTCCAACATCTTCTATCACTCTATGTCCCGCACACCAGTAGAAATCAAAATACTTATGACAATCGTTGCATCTAATTTGACCTTTCATATTATGATCCTCTTGACCTTCATTATCATTACATGGTTGGTAGACAACTTCTTTGTATATTGCATTAGATGCAGTTAC
>DATCWH010000010.1:0-3612 GCA_036566445.1 Nitrososphaeraceae archaeon | reverse complement strand
CTCATTTGATTTCTTCAAGTGCTAAAGGAATCTTATTACCCATTGCGGTCATCTTGGCCTTTAGTCTCCTTTTCTTCTATAAATGTGACAAGTTCAACTTTAGTGTGGGTCATGTAGTGGTCCCACCTTTTATATGTCCCGTAACCGTCGGTTTCGAATTTTAGAGGTAGATACTTTCTTTAGTAAATGGATGAAAACAATTTAATTTACTTTTGATACATTCGTTCCATCTTTAACATCTTTTCTTCAATTCTATCGAGTCTTGATTTTTCTATTGTAAGAGTTTCAATCTTTCTTCGTAATCTATTTGCAGGATCAATAGTAAGGTTATCCACCGCCTTTTGATATTCTTCTAACATTTCTTGTTCTGTTGGTCTATAATATGCACTGGCTAGACCTATCTTATGACCTAGTAACATTTCTCTAATTTCAGGATTTACCCTTGAATTGATCAGTTGGGTAGTAAAGAATTTACGGAAACCATGAGTTATGGCAACTTCTTTTGTCCTGATTCCGAGTCTTTTTAGCAAATCATTAATTTTGTATTTGACCATGCCCATAGTCAATTGTCTTGGTTTTTGAATCTGGAATTGATCTTTTAAGTCAAACTGCTCCCTTATCAAAAACGAATTTATATCCAGTTTTTCACCGTAACGTGAACGCATATCTAAATAATTGTCTAACGTTTTTTTGCATTCTGGTGTTATGAAAGTAAAGTATTCCTCTCTATCGTTTTCATAAACAGTTAGTTTTGAATTTTGTAGATTGCCCAATTTGAGTAAAGGTACGGCACCTAGACGAATTCCAGAAGAGGCGATTAACAAGATTATAGCCCTTATGCGTTCGTCGGCAATTTCTAAAATCTTGGATATTTCATCATGAGTATATGATCTATCCTTTCTTACCTTCTTTTGGACTGGTATGAATCTATTTATCTTTGTAATATTCAAGGATATATCGTTTATCATATAGAACGCGAGGACTGCCGAAGCGTAATTATGTATTGTCGAATAACCTTTTCCTTTATTTTTCATGTTGTCTATGTACTCGATAATTTTATGTTCAATTAAACGAGGATTGTTTCCACAAAATAGGTCATGTGGACCCATAAATTCTTGAAATTTTTTGAAATATATGCTGTAAGATACCTTTGTCTCAGGGCTTCGAATAGAGGACAAGAAAAGTTCTATTGCTTCAACGCATTATTGTAATAAATGCCGTCTAATAAAGATGGTATATACTTCTTGATATATGTCTATCAGAAAGAGCCAAGATCAACAAACAACTTTACCCTAAGAGATAATTACAGTAATAGTGCAATCATTGCGTTTGTCTTGGGCAAAATAAAAGTAAGGAAGGTTTGGAATAGAACGGAAGAGTATCCAGACCAAATTTTGTGAAATTAGACTTTATATCAGCTGGGCAATCTACAAGACCATTTGAAAGAATCTCCTTATAAAGAAGATTGAATAACTCACTTTCTTTAGGAATATCTGTCACAATTTGTAGAGTACCAGTACTGATTAACTTGGTGCTAATGGTGCTAATAAGTGAACCGAATAACGAAGTATCCGTTAATACTTTAAGATGCATAGATTTCGGAAGAAAAATAATGAAATTGTCTACTAAATTTTTGGGAATATTTGAAAGTAACTTTTCCGGACTGCCCCAAAAAACAGATGCATTTTGAGGATCTAGATCCAGAAGCTTGGATTTGGCATAAGAGATTTCATTTTGATCTTCCCCTATACCAATGAAAAATTCCGCGTAGGCGACATTAGCCATATCACAAATAAGTTTTGATGTGAAGTACCCAATTAGTATATTAATTTTCAAAAAACTTTCGCGAGCATTTTGGATGGTCCTTATCAGCAAAGTGGATGGATTTCCTTCATGAAAAAACTGGTATACAGAGTTCCATCTGTGCTTGAATACATCCGGAAAGCTCTTCATTTTTATTAGTTCTTGAAATAGTTTGGTCTCTGAAAAATCAGAAAAGTATGAATCTGTTCTAGATACTGCCTCTAATCTGGGCAAAAATAGCTCATCATACAGACTTGTAACCCTGTTCCAGGCTCTTATCGGATCAGATCCCATGTAGGTAACAGATAGGTCAGATAACCATAACACTTCTGCCATGATTTTTATTTTTCCAATGTCATATCCCTTAGCCTCAATCTCCGAGAGTAACTTTTTAAACATCTTTTGGGCTGTTTCTAGTTTAAAATAAGGGAAATCAGTTCTCCAAATCAGTGCTTCAACAATTAAACTCTTGTCGGACTTCGCTATTTGTATTGGGGCTTCGACTTGAAGATCCGATAATGGAGATTTAGATTTAAAAGAAAAATTTTCAAACAATTTTTCTAATTCTTGCGGATCTAATTTGAAATATGCATGATGTATTTGGTATCTTTGGATAATCTCTATTGTTCTATATACTCTAGGGCCACTTATAGGTCTAATTGTCGATTCTGACTCAGGGTAACCATCGTTTTCTGGTTTAGAGCGAATACTTGAATAACTAAATTGCAGTGGATCATAATCATGCAATAGTGCAGCTACAAGCATAATTTCGATTTCATCAGCAGAAAATCTATAATCGTGGATTGAACTTGGTAACATTTTTAGTGCCATATAAGAAACTTCAAGACTGTGGTGAAAGTTATGGTATTCTGTAGATCCTTCCCCTAATCCAATATCTGAATATACACCATCTAAAAATTTAATTAATTTAGAAATTTTTTCAATCTTATGATCATCTATTCCTTTATTTTTTGCCACATCTAAAATGGCCAAAATTAGCCTATCTTCTCTGATATCAGCAAGTGTTTCGTTTGCTTCCTTTTCTAGAGATTTACGGAAACCTGGAAGTTTTTCCAAAATTTCATCATAAATAATTTTAATAGGTAAGCTCTTGTAGAGATAGATCCACAGACCAATTATCCTCCAAGGATATTTTATTCTACATCTCTCTCTTTCAATAATTTCATCCACCAGAAGTGCAATGTTTCTGTTTAGTCTTCCTATTTCGAGATTTGTGACAATACCTTCCTGATTGTTAGCTTTTGTTCCTTGGTAGTCTGTATGCATTACCGCCCACTGAGGAATTTTAACCCTATATCGAAACCTTTTATTGGTTCCATTTTTTGACCATGGAAATCGAATAGCTTCTCTCTCAGTTGTAGCTACATTTCGATTTCTTGTATTTAGCAAGTCATCGTCTTTGACAACCTGAAGTATCAACTCCTTATTTGGAACTTGCAGTCCTAGTAAAACATGCCAATACTTGCCTTTATCTACCCATTCAGGAGCATATGTTGCGGGATCCCAAAAATCAATAGGTCCATATGGGATGTACCCATCTTCAAACCCATGTGTTTCGGGATTGTATGATTTGTATTCATATTTTCCAATTTGAGGATTAATTTGAGAGGCAAGAGTTCTTGTATCGTTCACCCTATTTGAGGACTTTGTAAATTCTCTATGGGCCATCAGTCCCCAAATAGTTCCTAGAGCACTGAATATTGTGAAAATTAAGTAGGGGACATCGAATTTGTCATGCACGGCGTAATTAAGAGCTAACTGAATACCAAAAAAGTAGGAAGAAAACAT
>DATCWH010000045.1:0-9473 GCA_036566445.1 Nitrososphaeraceae archaeon | reverse complement strand
TGCTAAAAATATGTATTGTTTACATTTGTTAAAGCCTATCTATTGATTGTTTGATTTTGTTCTAATGTTCCAGTCTGATTCTTAATTTTATCTATGAGACCTTCACAAATATTTGTTTCACATCTTCAGGGTTAAAGCCTCCTGGGGATTCCACGCTTTCATTATTGAAATTAAACTCGTTATAACAATGTTCTCTAAATTTTTCTTCACCTAATTCAAGAAATTTTTCTTTTTCTCGTTGAGCGAAATATTTCAAGAATTCAGATTGACCGAAACTTGGTTGGGAAATCAAGTTTCCAGTTATTAAAGAAGCAAATGAAACTATCAAAAAAACGTAAAATTTTGGTTTCATTTATGATCAAAAGGGTGTGAGAGGAAACTTATTATCCATTGCTGTAATTTTTGATTAAAGAGGATAGATAAACTTATAAAGAATGAAGGTAAGACGCCTATAAGTATTTGGTTCTGAATAATTAATAAAGTTTTATGCCTAAATAAATATAAATTAATAAAGCAACATAATTGGACAATTTGATCACACAACTAGATGTAAAATTAAACAAATATCATAAATTTTTTACATAATGTTAATATGCGAAAACTACGTATATTATAATAATGTCTATTTGTGTAATGTGTCTCAAACTATATGACGAAAAAAATGTAAATCTTCAACGAAAAATAGTAAATGATGAAGATTTTTGCAATGATTGCTGGACTGAAGTTATGAATATTGAATGATATCAGCTGAAAATCATATTTATGATCTTGTAATGCTACATATTAGGAATTCCAATTTTTCTTCTTAACATCATATTCATCTCTTGAATATCTTAAGGTTGCCGGATGGCCCATTACAAGAACATTTGGAGGTACATCTTTTGTTACAACCGATCCCATTGCTACTACGCTGTTTTTTCCAACAGATACCCCAGCCTTAAATACAGCTCTTCCTCCAATTATTGCTCCATCCTCCACGACAACTCCAATCATTTTTGGACTCATTGGATAAGGGTCATTTGTAAAAGTCACACAGGGTCCAATGAATACATTTTTTCCAATTGAAGTCAAGGGAGGAATGTAAACAGAACCTTCAATTCTTGTATTGTCTCCTATTTTTACATTATAATCTATGTGAACAAGTGAACCAATAGATACATTGTCCCCTATCTCAGTATTGTTACCAATGTAGCTGAAATGCCAAATCTTTACATTCTTTCCTATTTTTGCAGTTTCTGAAACAAAGTTTATCAAATTATTACTCTGCTTTTCCATGTTTTATCTTTTCATATAATTAATTTCATACTATATCTATATTCAATTCATAATTCCTTCATGATTTCTCAAATCCCATTACAAATGCCATGGATTTCCATTTTTTGTGATTTTGCTTGGAATTTTTTCCTGCCACTTTTCTAAAAATTTAATATCTTTTTCTTTGTCACGTAACTCGTCTGGGAGCATAACAGGAATTTCTTCAATAATAGGATAAAACCTTGAACACTGTGAGCAAAAAAGTATTCCCTCGCTTATCACAGTTTCATTAATAGTTGCATCATTGGTACTATCAATTTCAATCAATTCTAATGGATAGTATTTATCTATAGGACAGGCTAGGATGTCTAGCAATGATCTTCTCATGACTATCTCCTGATTAACACGTCTTATTATTTCATTTTAATTCCAAATAAATTGGTGAACCTGTATCGCTTGAAAGAATCGCTGCCTCAGCTACTTTTGTAACATTTGTAGCTTCTTGAGAAGTAACAACTGGCTGTTTCCTCCTTCCTTCTATTACCTCAATAAATGTCTGTAATTCTAATACAAGTGGCTCTTGAAACTGTTGTCTTCTGGGAATAATGGTTGCATCACCATGATCAATTCTTATCTCCTGGGTAATAAAATCACCATTAACAGTACCTTCAGTACATACTGCAGAAAATGTTCTAACTTTCTTTGGTGTCACCCAATTTGATGCAATTATCGCAACCTTTTGGTCTTCAAATCCTAACATTATTGTTGCGAAATCCTCGAACAAATGAAATTTTTTCCCCGCTCTAGCAAAGACCATTTTTGGACCGTTGCCAAAAAGAAACATTGCAGTATCAATATCGTGAACAGATGTATCGTAAATCACACCTACATCCTTAATGTGTAGGGGCATTCTGTTTTCCCTGTGGAATTCCATCATTAAAAGATCACCGTAGGCTTGTTCCTCAATTATCTTCTTCAAATCCTGAACAGCAGGATTGAACCTTTCAACATAGCCACATGTTAATATGACCCTGGCCTTTTCCGACATGTCCTTCATCTCTTCACATTCTTTTGATGAAAAAGAAAGAGGCTTTTCCACAAATGTGTGGCAACCATTTTGGATTACCTCCCTTACTACTGATAAGTGAGATTTAGTTGGCGTGCATACTAAGCAGGCATCCAACCCACTTTCGTTGGTAAAAAGATCATTTATTGATGAGTAATATTTTGTATCATATTTTTTTGCTATTTCTTTGGCACGGTCTGCTGAGAGATCACAAACAGCTTCAAGGACACCCATATTGTGGAGAACTCTAACATGGTTCTTTCCCCAACCGCCTACTCCGATCACACCAATTTTTATTCCACCGTTCTTATTTTTTACCACGTGGGAGTTAGCCACCCCATGTATCTTTCAGATTTTCCATTTACAATCTTCTCGTAATTTTCCCTTATACTCTTTGTCACTATGCCCTCCTTTCCATCTCCAACTACATTTCCATCAATCTTTGTAATTGCAATTATTTCAGCAGCAGTTCCAGTTAGAAATATCTCTTCAGCTAGATACAATTCTGTCCTCGAGATTGGGCGTTCGACAACTTCATATCCCAATTCCGTTGCAATTGTTACGGCAGTATTTCTTGTAATCCCTTCTAATATTGAATCTGATAGCTGTGGTGTGTGAAGTTTTCCATTTCTTACAAGAAAAATATTTTCTCCAGATGCTTCACTTACACATCCATTCTTATCAAGCAGTATGGACTCGTCATATCCATTTCGTCTGCATTCTTGAGTAGCTAATACAGAATTAAGATAATTGCCAGAAGCCTTTGTCATTGGAGGTATGGAATCATCATGAATTCTTCTCCAGGACGAAACGCAAGCGGAGATACCATCACCCTTAAAATATTTTGCAAAGGGAAAAATTATGATAGTTGTATGTGTAGGAGAATTCTTGGTGACATTTAGATCTATTCCGTGTAGACCCACAAACGTTAAGGGCCTAATGTAACACGATTCCTTTATAGAGTTTTTTCGAATTAATTCTAAGGTTGCATTACAAAGCTCATCGACAGAAAATCTTGTTGTAAAGGAATAAACATTAGCTGATTTATGGAGTCTCTCCATATGTTCCTTGAGTCTGAATATGTATAGATTGTCAGCAGCTGAATATCCACGTATTCCTTCAAAGACTGCTGTTCCATAATGTAGGGCATGTACAAAGATGGGAACCTTGGCCTCTTCCCATTTCAGATATTGTCCATCGAACCAGACTAAGTCTACGCCCTTATCCTTCATAATGGCAAGTCGATAATTGGATAATAAAAGTATTCAAATCTTGTGTATTGATGACATCTAATTCAGAATACCTTCAGTAGGGAACTTCATTCCAAATATTTTAATTGTTTTGTCTACTGACCGGGCAAATTTTTCAACAATGTTCCAGTTCTCTATAATTATTTGAAAAACGGTCTTTGGTACCATTTTTTGCCATGATTCTCTCGAGGCATTTTCAATATCTTGATCTATGTGAAACTTTTGGTTGTTATTGCGGTCTGAGTGATCCAAGCTATTTTCCATATTCTTGTTAATCTTATCTTTCCCCAGGTTCCCTAGAGCTTCTCTATACAATAATTCCTTTACATTTGATGAAGATATTTCTAGTCTTTTTGCTTTGATCGGATGAAGATTATAGAAACGTAAAGCTATTCTTTCAGCCGCGTCACCTGTATAGGAAATAAATCGGTCTTCCAGAACATCATGCAGAATTTCGCTTCGCACCGACCATGAATATGGTGAGAGTATTGGTGGAAGGTATTTGATAAATGGAGAAACAAATTTGTAATTAGGCAAAACTTCTACATTATCATGATCATCAAACAAGCTAAGTAACATCTTCTTTCTTAATTCATAGGAAAACGGAAAAGTTCTTGTGTTTATTTCTCTACCTTCTTTCAAAAAAACTACCGGGAAAACATATACATGATAATCTTTAGCTAATAAAGAAATTATTTTTTCATGAGCATTTGTAAGTGGATTTAAATGGGCAAGATAAAGCGCTGCGACTTTTTCCAATTATCAAATGCTTAAAGGATATAATAACAAAAAGTATAGGAGAAAGCTACCTATGCTTTCTTTACTTCAATTTCTATTGTAGACACATTCCTTGTTCTGCCATCTTCTGCTTGGAGTGTTTCTGAACCAATTCTAACATCACCTATTGCGTACCCTGCATTTTCCATTCTCTTTAGAATGATTTGTGAAACATCGACTGCTCTTCCAATACTTAAGCCTCGTGCCTTAATGGTTACTGATGGTTGGTTTGCTAGCTGAATAAGGGTAGAGGTCACATATGCCATCAGAGGTTTCTTACCTATGTATATCGAATCGCGGGGTCCATCTCTTTGTGTTTGTGTATTCTGTGTATTCTGTTGTACTTCAGACATAAAAAACCGTTAGTCCAAAGGATAATTTAAATCTAAAAGATGTTACCCGAATTAAAAAATTTTAATATCCTAATCAGTCAGGTTGCTCCAATATCCTGCACTGAGAAAGATCCTGATGCTCAAATGTAAATATAAGGGTAATTGAAATTCCTCAATCTCACGATTATATATCTGGTTTACATTTGTACTAGTAATTGAAAAAGAAAGCTATAAAAAATGAAACTAATGCTGAAGATGGACAGAGTGAATCCATCACAAACGAAGATTTTAATACCACAAATGATCCTAACAACGTCCAAAACGCAGAATCTAGCTCTGAAATTCCAACAACTAACAATAATATTGAATCGATAAATGCGAAAAAAACAGTTAGAAAATCAAACTCAACCGTCAAGATTGAAGATTATGACTTGATTGTCAACAGTCTAAAGGATGCTACCACTTCCTTCAAAGATGTAATTCTTTCCATCGGCAAGAAAGCCCAAGAAATCAGAGATAAGGCCGAAGAAACTTTTACAGTAGGAGCAAAGAGAGATGCACGGGATATCCAAGCTCTTGGCAGTTATGTAGAAAATGTTGTCAAAGGTTTTGAAGATACTATGACGGAAATTAAAAAGAGAAATTATGCTGACGAGGAAAAGCTCTTGAAAGGCTATAAGAAGCTACTTGAAGAACAAATTAATCTTATTAAAGCCAGAATACAACTGGTAAAGAGACTTAAGTCTAGATAACCCAACAGTAAAAATGGAGTAGTATAAAATATTTACACATAAATAGGACATTCAAATACAAATTTACTGTTATGTAGAAACAATACTGTCCAATTCGATTTACAAACCCTTCATAGTATTCATATTATGGCACATATTCTAGCTTAAGGAATATTTAAGTGCGTGTATATCATCAATAGTAGAAAATAGATGGTATCATTATTCGATGAAATAAATCAAATCAGTGTATCTATAGCACTATCAATTCTTACAGTTTTTGCAATTTTTCAGGTAATGGAACATGCCGAATACAACCTGGCGTTTGGTTCATTCCATGGGAATCCAATAATTCCTATGGCTCTAGAATCAGAATTTTTAATATATGATGATCTTATTGCTGGGTTTAGCATGAAATATCCTCCTGATTGGGAGACAGCTCAACATATTGACAAATCGGTTACATTTCGCGCTCCCAGAGAAAGTAATTCAGATACGAACCCGGCAGATCTTGGTATTATGGTTAAAGAAATGGGATCGAACAAGACACTGGCTTCAATCTCGCAGGAACAACTTAATACCCTCAAGGATTTATATCCTGACATACAAGTACTGGAATCTATTGAAACTACATTTCTAGGACATCCCGCACATATGATTAGCTTTACTGCGACTGACAATACACAAAACATGCGAAAGGCAATGCAGATCTGGTTTAAAGAAGACAGTAAGGCATATCTAATAACCTACAAATCAGATAACGAGAGGTTTTCAAAATATCTTCCGACTATCGATAAAATGCTAAATTCATTCTCTACATACAATGATTAGCTAAAGCAAGTGTAAGACTTTTGACAATAAATGAACATGAATCACAAACTAATTCAGTAATTAGAGTCATTTTCATTCTTCAGAGAGTTTTGAAATGGTTAAAAGATCCTCGATATTTTCTTCGCTAACACCTTTTCTAGCCAGTTCTCTTCTCAGTTTCTTCTTATCCTTTATCTTCTGAGGAACATTTCTCGTATATTGTGTTATATAATCAATGAATTGGGGGTCATCGATGATGGCATTATTAAATTCTGTACTTGAATTCACAGTCAACGATTCATAATTAGGATTTATTATAATAGAGTTTGTTAGTTCAGTATGATTAAGATCAGCACCACCAAGATCAACCCCCACCAGTCGAGCACCACCAAGATTCGCACCCACCAGTCGAGCACCAGCAAGATTAGCGCCTAACAACTTGGCACCCACTAAATGAGCATCTCTTAGGTTAGCCCCCCAAAGACGAGTACTCACTAGGTTAGCCCCCCAAAGACGAGCACCGACAAGATCAGCACCACCAAGATTAGTGCCCACCAGTCGAGCACCACTTAAATTAGCACCCATCAAATCCGCACCACTTAAATTAGCACCCATCAAATCCGCACCATCAAGATCGCTCCCACTTAAATTAGCACCCATCAAATCCGCATCCCTCAAATCCGCATCCCTCAAATCCGCATCCCTCATAGATAAAATCTTAAATTCTATCGATCTCTTATCATTGAATTCATTAATTTTTCCACTTCGTAGTAACTTTATTGCTTCATAGTTTATGGTTTTTCTCTGTATTGTAGTTGGTTCAACAGCCACTTCTATAGCGCGTCTATACATACTCCAATCCTGTACGTTCCTTAAAGTATCTGAATTTTGTACCAGAAAGTTCCATAAATCCGAATCTGTTTTAAAATCACGCAATACTTTCCATACTTTCATGTCATCTTCATCTTTTTTTCCTTCATACAAATCCAGACTCTTGAAACGTGTTTCGTCATCCATCTTGAGATATTTATCTAATCCCTTAAAGAAAGATTCGTCTGATTTTACTAATATATTATAAAACTTCTTCCATCGTAAATGGATCGCTTGTATTACTAACAATTCTTTTGCCTCAAAATTTTTCTTACCAGAAAAAATCAATTCTTTTGCCTCAAAATTTTTCTTACCAGAAAAAATTTCATGGGCTACAATAAAGTTGTTCAAGAATCTTATGATTTCTCTAGGATTGTTATCTATTGCCACAGAAATTAGTTCTATATTCTTATCTACAATGTCTTTGAATTTATCATGAATCATATCTTTTTTTATAAAATCTCTTACTAATTTTACAATATCCTGATTACTCCATTTGGGTAAAGTTATTGGTACTTGAATTAAGTTTTTAATGTAATTTTCTCCTTCGTTGCTCATTTCATTATTTTGGATGTTGCTTAACTTAACCATCATGTCATGGCTTATTCCAATAATGTAAATAAAGCCCTCAATGTCATGAAATACTCTTATCATTTCTAATATTTCGAGAGCCTTCTTTAGAGAACATTTATCCAAATCATCAACAAATACAATAATCCTGAACGCAGGATTATCTAGACGCAGATTCTTTATTTCTTTCTTGATTTCCTCAAAACCATCAAAATAGATAGTATCCCTATCTAATCCTGAAATTAGTTGAATCTTTGAGTATAATTCCTTTTTAAAAGAATCAAACATTTCGTGTGAAATTTCATCCTCTTCTGATGCATACTTTGATATTATAGATGTAATAATGTCTGGAGTCCTGTTAAGAAAATTTAATGCACTTGTTTCTAATTTCTGTTTTAAATCCTCGTATTGATTCTCAGCCGGTAACGCGTATGCTATACTTTTCAATAATGAAACTAATAGAAATTGTTCCCGTTTATATCGCCATGCTTCGAGTCTTACTCTCGTTATATTATTATCAGTTTGAAGGGCCTTATCAACAGAATTTATTAAAGTCGTCTTTCCAGTTCCCCAGTCACCAAATATCCCGATTGTAAATTTTGGATGAGAGTTTTTTACGATGTTGACAATGGCATCACGATATAAATTGAAATCAAGAATCGGATCAATCGCAATGTCGTCAGTTAAGATTAATCCCCTTTGAAACAGTTCATCCTCTCTGGACAAAATCACATCCTTCTTTAAACTTAATTCAATTTTAAGTATTTGTTGCTCATGTATATGTAAGAAGTATTTCTGAAATTTTATTCACAAAACAATTCAGATTATGTATTGCCAATAATATTTAATTATTAAAATTTAATTAAATGAAATCCAAAGGCAACCCCAGATTATTAGACTTGCATTGCCCAAATTTTATGCTAAGATGATATCTCGAATTGTATTGTTTGGTGATAGATTCCTGACCTTTTTACAATTAAATTTATAAATATACAACGAATTACTAGGTTAAAGACTTGGCTATAAATTTCAAAACTTTATTCAGATTTGTTAGATAATGATAGTTTATAAGATAAATATTATTGAATAGTAACACTGCAAGAATACAATTCTTGTCCATATTAGTTCAGTTCAGCAGATTGCTTACTATTTTGCACTATTGAAGAGGGTTGATAGAATGTCCTATTATACTGTCGCCTTTCAAGATAATACAACAAGGACACTTTTGATCTATACAAACAGCTGCTTGTTCATGTTTACAAACAGAGCATATACAAGATTGCTGTTGTATCTTGCTTAATTCTTCAGTTTCCTTCTTTTGTTTCCGGTCTCTTTCATCAGCATATAGCCATAATAAAACCACGGGTATTCCAATTGCAAAGAAAATGATCATAGTCCGTACAGGAACTTTTAAAACAACCAATGCCAATCCAAAAATCAAGGCCCCTATACCTAGGGTTGCAAGCCAGCGATTTGTGAGGTTATTCATATCCATGTCCAAATCACTGTCTATCTAACGTATGCAGCTTCCTTATTATCAGTTTGAATATCTGTATATTCTTCATTCGAACTATCATCATCTGATATTATGTTATTCTTTTTCTTTTTCCTTCGTAGCTTTCTCACTTCTTCTAGTATTTCTCTTAATCCATCTTCGGAGATCTTTGATATTTTAGCATCACATTCTATGCCTCTTGAATCAAGAACTTGCTCCGTTAGACTGATCATCTCCTCTTTATCCCGTTCTTCATCTTCAGTTAACATATTAGCACTTTTAAAGCGAAAGAAGGCAAATTCGCTCATCTCACTATTATAA
>DATCWH010000025.1:0-12066 GCA_036566445.1 Nitrososphaeraceae archaeon | reverse complement strand
GATCCAGTGGTTGAGACTGCTGTTAGTGGTACTTCCGTAAACTTCTCCATTGTATCAGTAACGTTAGATCCAGTGGCTGAGACTGGTGTTAGTGGTACTTCCGTAAAATTAGGTGTCGACTTTACGACCGTCATTGTTTCTGGCTGTAATTCTTTTACATACAAATAATTATTTTTTTCATTATAGGCCAGATCTGAAATTGTTATAAGCTTAAAGTTATTATCGTGAAGGTATTTCATTTCCTTATTAAATAAATCTTTATCAGTAGCGGAATCTTTGTTGTTCGTATCACCGATTTCATGGTACATGATTATTGGAATTGCCTCTATTGATCCGCCTTTATTGTACTTGGATTGGTTATTCACAACCTCAATAAATTCTCTAAATAGCTCAGTGTCGGTGAATCTATTCTCTTCTTTCTCAAAGTCGTGGCTCCAACTTCTTATCGAATACTTGTTGGCATAAGTTGGAGTGCCATTATCTGTATATGTCTTACAATCCTCTTGACTGTATTGTTTGAGGCCATTACATTTTAAAAACATGAGGGCATCGTTTCCCCTAGTTGCAAATTCATAATGTTTGGCTACAACATCAACAATAGTTTTATTTTCCGACCCTGTGCTGAAAGGATACTCAAAACTTATTGCCTTTATTCCATGATTATCAAGACATTCTTTTGACCCCTCCACCTCATACTCAATAGATTCTTTCGGTAGTTCTGTAAGGCGCGCATGAGTCATGCTGTGGGATCCGATATCATGGCCTTCTTTGTGTAATGTCTTTATCTCATTCCAATTCATATACGCATCACTCTTACCGACATAGTTACATACCACATCAAAAGTAGCCTTAAAGCCATATTTGTCGAGGATTGGTTTTGCATTCGTGAATTGATTCTTGTCACCATCAGAGAAAATAAGAATTATTGGCTTATCGACAGCCCTTCTGATATCAGTCGATTTAGCAGATAGAGCTAAATGAAAGCTATGCTCGTATGAAAGGACAGATAAAAACGCCATTAAAAAACCCACGAATAATAATGTGATTATAGTTGTAAAATTCCTGCTACTCTTCAACGTTAATTAACAGATCCGTAATCCATATAATAAATAGATTTCAGCATACTTATGATACTCAATTAGATTCATTTAGTATTTGAATGACTTGTACCATAAATTGTAACTATTACAAATAATTCTGTGTTGAATCGTAGGGAAAAAGTAATTTATGTTGGTACATAAATCAATCCGTTGGAGTTTAGTGTCGCGTTTTGGAATTTGCAGAATCTTTTTGACGTTAATTCAGGTGAAATAGCGACTGACCTTGAGTTTATTCCAGAAAAAGGGTGGACAAAGGATGTTCTCGATAAAAAGATAGAGAATTTGAGCAAACCTCTGAGAGCTATGAATAATGGTAGTCATCCAGATTTGATTGGTTTTTGTGAAATTGAATCCGAAAAACTTGCAAGAGACTTGTGTGAGAATATACGATCTGGATATTATGAAGTTGCAAAATATATCGACGGGTCTGATATTAGGGGGATTGATACCTGTCTAGTTTATTCAAAAGATATTTTTGATTGTATTGAAACTAGATCATTCAGAATAAATTTTAGATATCCAACAAGGGATATATTTCTGGCAAAATTACGAGTGAAAGAGAATAATGCTGAACTATCGATTTTAGTTAATCATTGGCCATCCAGAAGAGGAAAAAAAGATGGGTTTGATCAATATGATACAGAATTTTCAAGGTGCATGGTTGCAGAAAATTGTGGAAGAATAGTGGATGACCTACTAAAAATTCCATTTGAAGAGATCAAGTATTTGCATTATGATATTCTTTCTGATAAAAATTATCTTGACATGATTAATACTCGGTGGAATAAGAATGTACTTTTGATGGGCGATTTCAATGATGATCCATTTGACAAGAGCATCTCAAAATATCTTCGCGCCAAAAATGATAAGGAGGTATTTATAGAGTTAAATGAAACGTTAGAGATTCTTAGAAATACCGATAGAGATAGAACTGATAAACAACACTATTTGGAATACACAACACCTCTCTATAATTGCATGTGGAACCTTTCTGGCTATTCTTATTACCATTGGAGAAATAATTCTACAAATCTCTTTGACCAATTTATAATATCAAGGGGCCTCTTGTTAGGTGTGCAGAAATTAAAGATGAATCTAGAAAATGTGAGAGTATTCAATGAAGGACTGACTATTGGAGAAAATCTCTCTAATGATTATTTTGTTCCAAAAGATCCCGAAAGATATCATCCAGCCCAAAGAGGAATTCCGATGACATTTGAGTATTTAAGAAATAATGGCCGTATTCCGAAACATCGAAAACCAAATACAGGTTTCAGTGATCATTTTCCAATACATGGTACTATTAAAACTCTGCCATGTTGAGATAATCATTTAATACCTTTGGCTCGGCCAAGAAGCTTAACATAATTTTATTGAGTGGGCCAAGGAGATCGCTCTTTCTAGATCATCATTCAAAATTTCCTGTTTTTTATATTTATTATTAAAGTATATCAGGTCTACAATTTTTGCATTGTCCATATTAACTATGGTTGTAACATTATTTCCATTTTTAGAACTGCCACCAAATATACGCTTAGTATTTCCTGTCAGTACTACAAGTCTATCTACAATATTAAGTGATTTTGATGCATTTGAGATTTGAGCTTGAGTCTTTGATGGCTCATCATTAAAAACAACCGATACAGCAATCTTTGATCCGTAATTATCATTGTAGGTAATATCTATTCCCTCTCCAATCAATTTGTCAAAATTCAACTCATTTACATATCCTTCATAGTTTGTCAATGTCAAAAGATTACGGACAGCTTCGCGTACGTCAGGTTCAATTGATTCCATATTATTAACACTCTTCTTTATCTGTATAAAATCTGATAAGGGTACATTCATTAAACTTCCCCTTATTTTGGACCCAGGGTAGATACTTTTTATAGTATCATCAATTATTGACTCATCAAAAATAAAAGATCCTCGTTTTGATGCTTCTTCTGTAGCATGATAAAAGATGTTTAACATTGATCTAACGTTTCTAAAGTCTGGAAATTCATCAAAAACTAATTTAATTTTCATTCCAAGATCACTTTCGTAATCAGAAGTAAATAGTTTATTCTCATCATAATTTCTTATGTATTCAAAGATAATGTCATTTAATTCACTTAGTGTGTTGGAGCCAGCCAGATCAATTTTATAGTTTGCT
Source organism: Nitrososphaeraceae archaeon (assembly GCA_036566445.1). GTDB lineage: Archaea > Thermoproteota > Nitrososphaeria > Nitrososphaerales > Nitrososphaeraceae > TA-21. Next base: position 8,811 of record DATCWH010000025.1, on the reverse strand, counting down.
TTCTCCAACCTGTCAAAGACTGATGAATTCTCTTTTTTAATTTCATTATATGAAGAAGGAGTGAGTATCAACATTAGTATAGATGATGGTATGTGAGCATTAATTATTGCTTTAACAAAATCTAGTGATTCTTTTTTTGAATCAAATTCATCAAATTGAAATATTGTTAATTTATTTAATAGTTTAAGATTCATATCAGCTATCGCCCTTAGACTATTCAACACGCCTTCAAGTGATCTGATTTTTGAGACATCACTCCTCAACCTATCTTCTATTAGTGATCTAATGATTTCGATTTGTAATTCAGAAAAGTCAGGGTTGAGTAATTCAGGCACATATTGAAAATTTAACTTCTGTTTCCCTTTCAGGATTTCTTCTGACTTATGTTTAAGATTCTTGTTACCACTCAAATTATCTAAAAACCCATAGTTAAATGCCTTTCTCACATACCTACCGTTATTTTCAGCTCTATTACATAAAAAATAAAGTATATTTCTTCTTAAACTTTCAATATCATCATGGTTAAATCCTCCAAGTATAGAATCATAAATGTTATGAATATCTCTCGGCGAAACTTGAGATAGATCAACATACGAGATTATTGTATTTTCTACGAGATCCGGTAATCCTTTAATGTGAAATGCAAGGTGGGTCTTTCCTGAACCGACGTCTTGAATCATGGTAATCAATCTAAAATCTCTGTCTGTTGGTTTTGTTCCATTGAGTTTTGAATAGAGATCAGAAATGCAAGTAACTATGGCCTCTCTTGCATCCTTGTGTGTGCTTCCTCCAAGAATTTGACTATCGGCAAAAGAAGGTGTAGGACTGCTTGGATATGGGTTTAATTTTAGACCATATGGATACAATCTCATATGCCTCTCACATAACCATGTAGTAAACCTCTGAGTGTCACCCCTTCACTCCCTCCAGTCGATAGCTCGTATTCGTTATGGTAGGTATTAACTAGCTGCTCCACAAGCTCATAAAACTCATTCTTGCTCAAATCAAATTTTTGGCTTAACTCATTCCTCACCTGTCCAAGCTCAATCCAACCAATTGAGCTATTTGATCTAGACAGAATAGTATCAAACTCGATTTTGAAATTATCTAGATTAATTAGAGCTTTTTGAGATTCTGGGTTTTCCATCTTTAGAAGCTCAATCAAATTGTTTATCGCGTCTTTGACACTATTTGAATGACTATCCAGTTTTCTTTCAATGAATTTAGTACGTTCAAATAAAATTCTAAATTTTGGATCTACATTATTCAGATGCTTGAGATATACCTCTGATGTCCAACAATAAAATGCTGATCCCTTTTTATCAACACATACTTTTCCATCATTAACTAGATTCTCTAATGTCTGATCAAGATCAAATGAAGTAAATTCCCTTTTTAAATCAGATTTTTTTATTCCGTTTGAACCTGTGGAGAGTATCTTCTCTAAAACTAATTCCTCTGAAGACATGAAAAATTATCAAAATTTTTTTATTTAAATTGCAGTGTAATAGAACTGATTACCCATTATCAAGAATTTTAGATTAAAGATAATGTTATTAATTTATTTTTTAGATATTGACAGTGGGATGAAGATTACTCTTTGCTGATTATTTAGATGATGAAAGTACTAGGGTAACTGACCATATTTCTTATTCACATCCTATTATTATGAAATTGGACTTTAAGAGAAAAAATGAACGGTCAGCAAATCAATTAGTGATTGATTGATTGAATGAATGAATGAATAAATAACTTTGAAAAGTATTATCCATATTCTATAATATGCCTAAAAGATTTTTCTATACCTTGGATGATTTCAAAAAGAATTTACACAAATATGATGCATCATTGATTGATTACAATGGCAATCCAATTCCATGTATCTATATTAATTCTAAAAGATATAATGAAATAATTAGAAAAGTTGCTGGTAAAAAACTGGCTGTTGATGTACTATTGGATTTATTTCATGACTCAAAGCATGTTTTCGTAGATATATTAATGACTTACCTTGATTACAGTTTTGATGAAAACTATCTTTTTTATGCAAATCAAATGCCTCAATTCTTTGAAGCTTTGGCAATGACCGGATTGATTGCCATTGCGCCATCGAATGCCGAAAGTGTTTCTCAGGGAAACTTGCTCGTAATTCAGCTTCCAAGAAAAGATAGTGCTGAGAGTGCGTACAATCAGATGATGGAGATAATAAATAAAGCATAGTGACAAGATGTAGGAAGATCTCAATTGCGACGGCCGGGATTTGAACCCGGGTTACCAGATTGGCAATCTGATGTCCTAGACCAAACTGGACGACCGTCGCATCACATGTAGTGATGAAAAAAATTTGCTTATTTTAACTGTTTCCTTATTTAACGTGCAATATTTTTCAGAAAATTTTACAAAAATAACATTCAAAAATCATGTATTTCCTTGCTCTTAATCTTGATTGAACGTCGATGTTTCAATCAAAGTTATATTTTTTACATTTGTTAAATTTTTCTCTTTATTTGGTAACTCAAATGACCATGATAACTGTTGAGTAGCCTCTGCTTTCAGAGACATAGTCATCTTTTACTTCTTCCACAATGATTGTAATAGAAATAATACTTCCTTTGTCACATTTTGATGTATCAAGTGTAATGTAGTCATCCAAGATATCAACAGTATTCATGCTTTCACCACTTACTGAATTTAATACAGGACAACTTGATGAGATAAGAAACAACTCATTTTTGCTATATTTTCCTAACCTCACCATTCGTCCTTCTTGTGGTATCGCGTTTACTCTCAGAGGTATTGTCCCTCTACTGTGTTTTGCATATCGTTTCATGGAACTAATAGATACTTCAAAATGAAATGGGTAGCTGGCTGTGTTCTCTGCCATTTTATTTATACCGTCATTCATAACTATGTCAACCTTCTTTATTGTATTACAGAAATTTCTTATCCAGCTATTAGTGGTATTAACAACATTGTCAATGGAATCTTTTCTCTTGGATGACTCTTCCCTGCTTAACTGATATCTATCCACCCAATCTTTATAGTCCCTACTTATGTCGTTTATAAACTCCGTACACGTGTTTTGATAATCTTCAATACTTGTGGCACGTTCAGAACTCGAATCAGTTGCGAACATAGGATACTGTCATTATATTACTAATTAAGATTTAAGTGATACAACTGTGGTTTTTTATCCTGTCTTGCATAATAAATACAGTACAATAATATGTGAAAATCAAGGATTTTCTTTAAGAAATGAGTTTTTCTAACTTGTATTCAGAGCTCTTATTTAATATTAAATACCATAATAAAGAAATTCAAGAATCGTTAAAGAAGAGTCCTAATGGCGCTTATCAACTAGTGAACCAATTGTCAGAATTCACTGGATCGAGATATCACGTAATCTTAAACTTACATTTTCCAGATCCAAAGAAAATTTACGACGTAGAAAACTATGGTACAGAAAATTTGGGATTGGTCATAGATAAGTTTCGAAAAAGGTTTCCAATACCAAGAGAAGTTATCAAACAAAAAGCTATAGAATTTTTAGGTGACGTTACACCACAAGATGCCTATATGTACGAAGGTAAAGAGGGCTTGAAGATTCTAATTAATCAGGGCAGAATAGAAATTTTACCTGGTTCAATACATCTTTGGTGTAGAATTGATGAGAAGTTAAAAAAATTTTGTGATTGGTTAATGCAAGAAGTGTTTCTAAATAAAAGCAATATCTAATTAGTGTTTGATATGTATAAACAACTATTAACTATTAATTTTTGGATTTGAGTAATAAAGCTCGATCACTTTTCTGATATATAATGATTATATTTTATATATACAAAGTATCTTCTAATTCACCAGAGTAAATTGTACCGTACTGAATTTTTATTTTCTTTTAATTCCAATTTTCAATTGGGAAAAACTCATGTTACCTAGGTAATAACAGCTCCACATAATAGAACACTCATAGTTCTAAATTCCTAGAAAGCTATGTATTTTGAATGATATCTATTATAGTAGCATGCTAGACATTGCAATCGGTAAGGTCCCTACAGAGGTATATACAGGAATTTTTCATTAAACACTATACAAATGGTTCTTTTCATGCCAAAAATATTTCTTGTTATTCCACTACTGATTAGTGCTGTCTACGATTTTTGCTAGCTTGATGTCATAATCCGTAATTCCTCCTGCATCATGAGTACTCAGTTTAATTGTGACAGTATTATAGACATTTGTCCATTCTGGATGATGGTTAATTTTTTCAGCTTCCAGAGCAATTCTGGTCATGAACCCGAATGCTTCGATGAAATTTGAAAATCTAAACGACTTTTGCAATTTTCCGTCTTTTAATTCCCATCCATTCATGGCCTTGACGGTCTCATCTAATTCATTTCCCGATAACTTCTTGTACTTCATTTGAGACATAAGAGATATTATCATCATTGTTTTATTTATAGACTTTTCATTTAGGACACTGCCATATTGACTACTTTCCTTTCACCAATTTATTTCTCGAATTTGAAATCATCGTAATTGCAGCGATAGTTTTACAATCTACTATTTTTCCAGAAATACATTTTTCTACAGCAGAACTCAATTTGTATCGTTTAATCCTAATTTCTTCATCTTCATCCTGTGCCAGTCTTTTATTAGATATTTTTAGGTTTGATGCTAAGAAGAAGTACATTTTTTCAGTGTCATAGCCAGGAGCAAGATAACACTGAAATAACGGTGTTAAATTTCCACTGTATCCTATTTCTTCGTTCATTTCTCGCTGCGCTGCATCTTCTGGAGTTTCACCTTTCTCTATTTTACCAGCAGGGATTTCTATCAAACTATTTCTGGCAGCGATTCTAAATTGTTCTACGAGTATTATATTTTCCTTGCTGTCTAATGCTATTATTCCTACCGATTCGGGATGTTCAACTATTTCTTTTTCTATGATCTTATCTCCCAAATAATACTTATCTAATCTGACCGATATTTTGCCTGAGTAAAGCTTACTACTATTCATAATAATGTGTTGGTCCATTTTAATTAGCATTTAATCTTAACATACTTTATGTTTGTTTATTAGAAGCAGTTAAAAGAATTGCAAATGACTGAGTGAGTTAGAATAATGTTGATATTGTTCTTGAAAATTATCTGGTTAGAATCTCAGAAAATGAAAAGTGTCTTCCATTAGTAATTTAAAATTCTTGGTTTTGCAGCATTCAGTCATATGTTAGATGATACTAAAGATTTCACTTAAAGCATCAATTCTAACTGGCCATGAAAAATTCTTGTTCCAAGGTTGGTTAAATAGAACTCCAATTCTAGGATGCACGATATCATTAAAATTTATCGGTGCATCATCAACCAGGATATCAAATGGATAATCTGTCTTAGGAGTATCATCGTATACAAACAACAGATCATCGCAATGAATCTTGTGTAAGTCTAACCATTTTATAACATTGCTTACAGATGATCTATATCTTTTTGTCAAAATGGATATTCTGAATCCTCTATTGTGAAGATTAGATACTATATTACCAATTGAAGGTTCTGTAGATGGTATTTCTACCCATCGCTTATCCCATATATATGTAAAAATGTCCGAAACCTCCGTAATTGAAATATTAAGAATTTTTGAGATGTCCCATGAAATAATATTTTCTTTGGTTATACTAGATTTGTTTCGTTTGTTGAATTCCTCTGCCCAAATGACCATAGTGTCGGCAAGAACAGAATCTAAATCAATTGCAAGTTTTCTTCTAGAAGCCAAGTCGTGCATCGTATTTGATATTAAATTGTAAAAATATGCTATTTATTTTTTGATTTATAAAATTGTAGTCTAATCAAAAAATATGAATCAAATTACATATTACACTTTGAAAGTTAAAGTTTACAATACAAAGAAAAGAGAATCTTCTTAAAGCAGGAATAGCAAAAACTTTACAGTTATGTCTTCTGAGTCTAGACATAAAAGTAAATTTGATGGACGTATAGGACTATTAAAAATATTTGCAGGTATCATAAATCCCAGCGAAAAGAGTGAAATAGACATAACCCTCAACATTCATGGAACAATCGTATCAGGAAAGATGATCGGCATGAAACGTTATTACGAAGAAATAGGGAAAGTATTCATTGACGCAATAACAGATGGATCTCCAGAAAATACCGCTCCTTCTAAAGAAGTGATAACGATGCTTTTTGATAAGATAGAACCATTAAACCCTAAGCAGCTAGAAGAAGGAGAGTTCGAATTTAATTATATATTTATGAAGAATGCAAAAATTTACAACGGGGGACAAGTCATCCCTTCCACTGGAACTATATATTGGATTGGAAAAATAGAGTCGGTTGATGGATTCTTTCTTGGTATGATACAACCAGAGACCTGAAAGTTTTTTTTCGTTTCCTCTCCCGGCACACCTTGCGAATCATGACAAACTAATAACATCATTACGAACGGCATATCCTACGGAATATAGTTTAGATAAAAATCAGGAATGTTATAATGATTCATTGGATACTCTAAGATTATCCCTAAACTTTATAAAGTGTAAATTTGTACAAGTTTTATGTTTAGGCACATTACTGTTGTATTATTTGCTACTCTGGTGGTGTCATTATTTTTATCAACGCAATACTCGTTCGCAAAAAAAGTAGAATGCGAGGATGGCTATAAGGATATGAAGTGGGATGCAACAAACCACGAACCCAATGATGCATCCTCTAATGAATTCGAGGAGCTGGCATACAATGGCTCTCTATGTGAGATCTCAAAGTGCGTAGACCATGAGGAATGCACAAACCATGACGAAGTCAACTGGAAAAAGTTCAAGGGCTCACCCGCATATCAGCTGACCTCAGAGGACCAGCAGCAATGTCTGGATACGGCACATGATGATGGTAACGGACAGGACGGGTTAGTAGGCTACGAAATACTTGATTGCGGATTAAACCAAGGTTATTAGATTAACCCTAGTATAGTATTCACTTTTAGGCAACGACATGACATTTCAAATGGCAAGCTGGAAAAGTTTCAGGAGATTTGGTTTGACAGTATTCTTTTGCCAATTAAATCATATATGTCAGCAAGGTGTTGTTCTAAATTATGGAAAATTGACTTGATATAGCCTTCGTTTTTAGATCTATTTCTGATTTAACTATACCTGTCGACTTCTTAAACTTTATTACATCGGTATTTTAGCTTCTACCTGTGACAAATTTCTTTAAATCATTTTGTGAAAAAATAACCAGATCTGATAAAAACATTAGGTTTGCGGCCATTGTGGACCATCATGGAACAATTCTTGCTTCCTACGAAAGAAAAGGAATTAAACCATTTCTAAATGAAGAGCAGACTGCCCAATATGCACTTGCTGCCGTGACCAGGCAATATACAAGAATAAGATGGCAGTCAATACTCGGAAAAATCGATTACACATGCTCCAATTATGAGAAATTATTAAGGATCACAATACCCATAACTGATTCTAGAAATCATTTATGCTTTGTCATCATTTTTACGCTTGACGTAACAACGAGGAATTTTCATCACATAATAATGAACAAGATAAAACCAATAGTCAAAGAAAAAGAAAAGGAATTATTGAATAGAGCCTAGTCTATACCGGATAGACTGGATGTCTGGACGTTGTTATTCAAATGGCTTCAAAATTGGGTGAACAAGGTGGATAACCCAGGTATTTGATAATATTGATATAGTCCTTTTTTATTTCCATTATCACAAATTATGCCAAAGGAAAGGATAAAATTTTTTAGGTCATATGAACCGCATGGCCTTGAACAAGATATTAATAATTTTTTGGAGAGTGAAACAAAGGCTGTAATGGATATCTCTTTTTTACACACAGTTACAGGTCATGGAAACGAAATTTTTTATGATGCATATATACGATATACACCAAGATCAATGTCAAAGTCTAAGGAATAGAATTATTGAGAGTAATCCAAAATTGCAATTACCTGGTATCAAGAATTGGACTTGTCAAACCTCATAATTTGATGCTAATTTATTTAATATAATTTCGATATGCCCTTGCGGCCAAAGCAGCAAGTCGCAGTGGTTCTGGTTTACCACCTTGCATAACTAGAGAGTTTAACAAATTCGAAGTATCAGAAAAAGTTAGTCCCCAGTGACGAACAAATATTGTTTTTCCAGTCCACAATTTTAATGGTTTTCGTTCTTCAAGTCTCAAATAATCTTGAAATTTTTCTTTCTCATTGATTCCATAAATAGAGTCCTTCAATCCTAGCGATCTTTTGTATGAAATCGCTATTACTGGTAACCCTGTTATTTCATTAATATATTTACCATTTATAATATTAAATAGGCTTATTATTAATCCTCCTAGAAGAACACAATTGATATCATTTCTTCCAAGGCGATCAACCATGGAGATAACTTTGTCAGTGCTATCGTTCCCACCTACAATCGTATCTGCATAAATGATACCATCTACTACTAAATCCCGTCGCATAACAATACCTGCTAAAACAGATTTCTTGTCATGTTTTTCAAAACTTTCTGCAATTGCAAGAACTCTTATTCCCTTTTTACTGTTATGAATTCGTACCAACTACTACACTATAGGTCTAAATTATAATTAAATCCTTATTTGAGGGCAGAAAGAGTACATTAAATACATGATTAGTCTCGTTAGATAGCAACTCTCAAAAGAAAAGAAGAATATTTTGTCATGTCGTACTTGAATCAAGATATACAGGTTAATAGTGGACCGAGTGGGACTAACATTAAAAATCATGTATTTACAGTGTCATTAGATTACAAAT
>DATCWH010000016.1:0-12709 GCA_036566445.1 Nitrososphaeraceae archaeon | reverse complement strand
ACCTTCTTCACCAATTCTTTCTAGGATTTTACAATATGTTAGGATATCATATCCTAATCCTCCATATTTTTTTGAAATTGGACAACCAAGCATTCCAATTTTACTGAATTCAGGAACTAATTTTTCGTTGATCCTCTCTTCGATATAGCATTCTTCTTCAAAACTTCTAATGTATTTACATACACTGTCGACCTTCGAAATCAACTCTTCCTGTTCTTTTGTGGTATCAAAATTCATACAAGACAAATTCGAATATTGAGACACGTTATTCAATAACTATTTTCATATAAAAGCATAGACATTAATTTGGTCATATCCGGTTTCATATCTCCTTAAGTTGGTTACAGACAGATGCATATTTAATATTTAAAATTCCCCTTAATCTGTAATTAAAGTATATAGATTATTAATGATAAGTTGTTCACAATTGTGTTTTGATGTTCTTCTAAAAGTTTAAGCGCAGGTATTTAGATGATTTTGATAAGAGTTTGACACATTGATTATCCCAACAACTCCTTTACTGATTATAGTATCTTTTATTAGATAATTTAATTTTTTCATATTTGGATTTACAAGAAAGAAATGATTATACTACAACATTCTCTTGAAAACTAGATTTATAATCTTGAAATAATGTTTGTTTGATGTTTTCTACAAGATTTTTAACCTCGTAAACATCATTCAATTCATTTAATTTTTTTGATTTTATCCCTAGTGAATCTAGTTCAGATACCCAAGGCATGATTGATTTAGGAATTTCGGACTTGGTATAAAGCTTCATTTACACGATGTAAAATAGTGGTCGAACTTTATTAAGATAATCCCAAAGAGATCTTCATATATTGACTAGTTAATTCGGATGATCTGAGCTACACTTGTCATTGAAGTTAGAGAAACAATTTGTGTCCATCGTTATATTCAGATATTTTGAGTAATTGATGAAAATGACATAATACAATTATGAACGAGCGAGAATAGACTATTCCTGCACACATACCTCCAGTTTTTTATTCGCACTTTCAGAGTATAGACGAGCGTCGTTTGACTTTGTTACTTGTATCGAAGTTTAGATACCATCTATATTTCTTGTCTATAATGATATTTCCTAGCCTAAAGCACACTTTAGTTTCTGCAATGTCTATTGTATTTTTCATTTTGCTAGATTCAAATTTAATAACAGCAAAAAGTACTCTCGTAGGAAACGATGAACTGAATTCCATAAAATATTGTTTTGACTTCAAGTGGGGTTCTGAGGGTACCTCTAACGGTCAATTCTTACGTCCTCATGACGTAAATTTTGATTCAAATGGAAATGTCTATGTTAGTGATAGGGATAGGAATGATATTCATAAGTTTTAAGAAAATTCAATATACAATTCAGAATCAAAATTTTTGCCACTGTTTGTTGTGCTTGTTCGTATGACATTGATCGGAGCAAAAATAATCATCACACATATAACAATACATAGGATAATCCTGAAGCTTTTTACCGCAACTTGAACAAGTTACTGACATATCCATTATTACTATCTAATATGAATATACCATCGTTGCATAGAAAGTTTGCTGTAATTTGGTTTGCCTAACCTCATTTATGCATAACTCCCTTCTAAAGATATCAATCGATATCTCGGTCACTTGAGATTAATTCTAGCTCACATCTTTTAAAATATGGGGTTACAATATATCGAGATATGAAAATTGGAATAATTGGCGCCGGAGATGTAGGCGGAATCCTCGGAAAGAGGTGGAGACAAAAGAATCATGAAATCATGTTTGGAGTTCGTAATCTTCAATCTCCGAACGTCAAAAATCTGATTCAGACGGACAAGAATTTAAAGTTCGGAGATATTAGAGAAGCTGTAGCATTCGGAGATGTGATAGTATTTGCTATACCTTGGACTTCGGTTGAGGAAACAATTCTCAGTGCAGGAAATTTATCTGGTAAAATATTGATTGATCCAACTAATCCACTAACGCCAGACCTAAAAGGATTAGCTCTAGTCGATACATCCGTCGCCGAAAAAATGGCTCATTTAGCAAATACTGGTAAAGTTGTAAAAGCCTTTAACACAGTAGGAGCTAAGACAATAAACAATCTGATATTCGATTCATATAGAGCAGATCTTTTTATTTGTGGTGACGATACTCATGCTAAGCGAATTGTAGAAGAATTGGCAACTGATATTGGATTTGATGTCATTGATGTAGGACCACTTGTCAATGCTCGTATGTTAGAACACTTGGCACTACTATGGATAGAGCTGGCCTTCAGACAACAGTTGGGACCAAATATTGCATTCAAAATATTAAGAAGGAAGGCGGAATTTTAGTTCGGGACTCTTAAATAGCGTATGGGAAGAAGTTTTGTTTGTAAATGTGAATAGGTTTATTCTAATTTTTGCAGATTTAGACATAAATAGTTGTGAGACCTAATAATCTTATGTTCAGATTCGGTCCAGCAATTATGTTATCTGTAATTTTTGGATCTATCATCCTTATTCCTGGCTACATGGGACTCTTAGAGGTAGAAGCTGGTAGCTCAACAAATGTTTCGCAGCTAGATACATCTGCAGATACGGGAAATACGGCGAAGCTGCAAAATAAGACGGTAGAATACTTTCAGGATGCACAAGGATATCTAGTATATCCTGTTTCATCGAATGATACTATCAGCAAAAAACTTCCAGCAGTTGTAATGATCCATGAATGGTGGGGGCTAAATGAAAATATCAAGGATATGGCAAATCTCTTGGCCAAACAAGGATTTGTTGTACTCGCTGCCGATCTATACAAAGGAGAAGTAGCAAATAATCAAGAGCGTGCAATGGAGTTAGTACAGGCTGCAAGAAATAATCAAAATATTTCAAATAGTAACCTTCAATCGGCCGTAAAATATTTGGCCTCACTCCCAAATGTAGACAGTACAAAAATCTCCTCACTAGGTTGGTGCTTTGGTGGAGGTCAATCATTGCAATTGGCCTTGAATAGCCAAGATCATCCATTAGCTGCAACAATTCTTTACTATGGAACTCCTTTGGTGACCGATAATGCATCCCTAACAAAGATAAAATGGCCTGTATTAGGAATATTTGGCGACAAAGATCAGGGCATCCCAGTCGAAGAAGTAAACCAATTTAGAACCTCATTGGACCAAAGCGGAATCACAAACGAGATACACATATACGAGGGCGTTGGACATGCCTTTGCAAATCCTTCTGGAGATAACTATGCACCAAAAGAGACTGAAGATGCTTGGCAAAAGACATTATCTTTTCTAAAGAAGTACGTAGTAGATACTTGAAACCTATTTGTACTACTTTAACCACAGAATTCAAGATATCACAAATTTAGAATAAATTGCTACAGTGTGCCATTTGCTAATATACTGTAAAATATAGACAGATCACACGTTAAAGTAGGTAGAGACAAGGGTCTGATAAACTAGGCAAGAAGTATAAAAATGATATTTTTGTAGGTTCAGCAAAAAAAGGAACGATTTTTCATTTTGATTTAAATGATGATAGGGACTCATTAGATTTAAGTGGCGATCTTGCCGATTTAGTATATGACAAGACGATTCTAGTAAGATAGTATTTGGTGAAAATTTTGGAATTATCACTGATTTAAAAGTTGGCCCCGATGGTTATCTGTATGTAGTTTCAGGCTCCGGAGGAACTGATGGAGTTGTATATAGAATTGTTCCAAACTAAAAATGATTCTCTTTACAGTCTCAATTGAAAAATCTAGACTTGATGATTTAGAAACAAAGATCCAAAAGTTAGAAAGGAAATATGCTCGAATTAGATAGTGGTACAAATATAGTTACTTAATATTTATGTCAAGTATTCCACCCTGTTTCTTTCCATGAAGAGTTTGCCTGTCATACTTTTCTTGTTCTTCTTTAAGTGCATTGATCACATCTTGGATAACCTGCTCTGCCTCATCAGCATTCTTTCCAACCACCTTGTCCAGTATCCCATCAGAATATTGTTTTAGTATATCGACGTGACCAATTTCATGCTCCAATATGACACCAATAATGCGTTCCCACTCAGTTTGGGCAGCAGGACTAAGCGTACAACCAGAATCACATGAGGGTATTATAATTGTTTTATCTACCTCGATGGTGCTACTGCGATCGACTAATCCATTCTTGAACTTTAGATTATAAGTTATAGTCCCTTTCGTGACAGCGCTCCCTTCGTTCTTATCCTCAAATTTCTCAAGCTGGTCTGCTAATTCCTCCAGACTAGAACCTTTTACTGAATAAGATTCTGCCCGCAAGCATTCATCATATATCTTATTGATATGCATAGTTACCTCTTCATGTGTACGAGTTGCCTCAGTTTTTTTGATTGCTGTATTATATACATTAGAACAGACTTTTCTTGATTGTCCTTTTTCTGAATTATCTTGCCCAAAAAGCGGCTGGAAATTAGTAGAAATTGCAGAAAATAAGATCGATATCAGCAAAAAACCTATAACTATGAGCCTGGGGAAAAAATTCCTTTTCATCTTCTTGGTATATTCCGATTTATTAGATGACTTCATGACTAAAGTTGCTTCTTTTACGCTTCAGCAGAGGATGAAGCCACTGGTCTGAATGCTTGTATTCGGAAGTTGCCAGTATCTGCTACATATACAAGACCTGTTTTCATGTCGACTCCAACTCCTTCTGGTAGAATAAACTGACCGGCAGCACTACCCTGAGAACCAAACTTTGTGATAAATGTTCCGTTAGCTGCAAACACTTGTATCCTATTATTGTTCTTGTCTGCGACATATATATTGTCATTTCTATCGATTGATAGACCCGTGGGTCCATTGAACTCACCGTCTTCGATACCTTTAGATCCCCATTTTAAAAGGAACTTACCATCCTTAGTGAACTTTTCTATCCTGTGATTTCCAAAGTCAGCTACATAAACGTTATCTTTTGAATCAATGATGACACTTTCTGGTTTTGATAGCTGGCCATCATTCGAACCTTCTTCGGACCACTTCATTATGAATTTACCATCGCCTGTAAACTTCTGAACGTTTGCTAAGTCCCTATCGCTTACATATACATTTCCATCGGAATCTACGGCAGGTACATGTGGATGAAGGAATTGTCCATCTCCTTCTCCTTTAGTTCCCCATGTGGTAACAAAAGTACCGTTAGTAGTAAATTCTTGGATACGATAGTTGAATTGATCACTCAAGTATATCTTGCCTGATGGTACAACAGTCAAAGCTGAAGCTTTATGTATCTGGCCATTTTTCTCACCATATGTTCCCCACTTTGTTATATAATTCCCTTTATTATCAAAAACTTGGATCCGATGGTTCGCATAATCAGCAACATATACATGACCATTTAATGGGTCAACATCGTTCTGTCCATCAAATCTTCCATTCCCCTTACCAAATGAACCCCACATATTAACAAAACTAAATCCTTTGTCTAATGACGTGGATACATCAACAGATTTTTCAACATCTTGTTGCGCGGCTAATGTGAGATTACTCTTGTTTTGTTCCTCATTTTTCACACTCGCAATATTTGGTTTGTTTTGAAATTCACTTGTACCCACTAATTTGGGATTTTCATCCACAAGGATATCAACAGAATCACTTGCCGAGTTACCTTTTTCATCTTCAGCGGTAATTTCAAAGGTTAGTTTGTCATCATTTGTTGTTACCTGAGGGACTGTGACTTCGAAAGTTAAATTGGTGGTATTTCCTCCTATTTGTGGTGCTAATTCTGAGGCAATTGTTTGTGCGGATATCTGCGCATCATCTGGACTTATAGGTTTACCTTCCGTTTGTTTCCATATAAAAGATAATTCCTTATTACCAGAATCATGAATTGAGGTACCATTGATCTTGACTAGTGATCCTTCTGGTGCTCTTTGATTCTCTCCGGAGTCCATAGTCACCTTAATCAAACCATTATCCTCAGTAAGATTGTTCCCTAATTGCTCTATCTGAGGACCCCCAGTATCATTTTCTATTATATTATCTACAGCGGGTCCAGGTTCAGCAGTAATATTTTCAGATACCGTCAATTCAGGCGATTGAGGTTCAGCAGTAATATTTTCAGATACCGTCAATTCAGGCGATTGTAATTGATTAGTTACATTCTGTGAAAGTGTTGTAAGTCCAGTTTCTGTACTGGATGTATTGCTGGTTGTTTGTCCTACAATAACACTAAATGAAGCTTCTCCACTATTTCCTGATTTATCTGTTGCCGTACACGTTACTTGATTGAGACCTAACGGAAATACACTTCCCGAAGGAGGATTACATGTTGCGATCGTATTACCATCAACTGTGTCTGAAGCATTTGCATCATATGTTATCTTAGAACCTTGAAGGTTATCGGCTTGCTTGAGAATGCTACGCGGAGTTTTGAAAGTGGGAGGTGAAGTGTCCTTTACTGTCACATTAAACATGGCATAACCAACAAGACTGGTTACAGGGTCTTTAGCAGCACAAAGAACTATAGTACTTCCCATAGGAAAAGCACTTCCGCTGCCCGGATTACAATAGACAGATATTTTATCAGATGTTGGGCTGGTAGCATTAACATGGAAATTTACTTGTGTCCAAGAAGGACTCGTAGCTCGAGCAATAATAAATGGAGGAGCCTCAACTGAAGGTCGTTGAGTAATAGTTCCTTGAGCATCCTGACCGAAACTGATTTGAAATATTATTAGATTGTATGATAAGAAAAAAATAGCTATAAAAGATCCAAGGAATTTTCCTCTTATCATTAATATTTGCAGAATGATTGAATTGCTTTTATATCTTTTTTCATGCTCTATTCTAAGAAAATTATAGATAAGTGAGTTATTTTTATGCTATTTCGAAGAGCTTATGTTGTATGCTTGATTTGAAATCTCTTAATTTTTAAATTCTGCCCTATAGAAATCTAATAATTTTTATGATTTTTAATATTTGCTTACAATTCGATCTTCATTATATAGAATTAGGAAATCAAATCAAAAAAGTTTGGTACTTCAGACGTCAAAAAATGACAAAGTTCTAATCTTTGCCAAAAAACCTGTCATATTAACTTCCCTCCCACAAATTGTAGCTTGGTTGGTTATATAGGGTTAAGTTCCTAGGTCCCGTGGTAAATGAATATAAAAAAGTTATACTAACCAGACCATTATCAATTCAAAATCAAATGATATTCAATATTCGTTCAGTTGATGGTAAAAATTTCAATATATAATAAGTGAAACTGATAGGCTCTAGAAGCCAATTAATTTTGTTACCTGTGATTGGATATATATGGAAAGGTGGCTATCTGATACTCTTGTATGCATCAGCAATCTGCTCTTTGATAGCTTCTAATTGTGATGGATGGTTGAGTATACTAGTAGTAAGAGGTTCAGTTCTAGCTTTTCTAATAGAAATTACCAAAGAATCATTTTTTGGTTGTACATCCACAAAGGTTCTAAAGTTCAAAGTTTTAGCATAAGCTATCCTGTGGGGTCGTGTTTCTTCAATGACATTGTCACCAAGCGATTTTATGAAAGCGCGTAAATTAAGCAATAATGTTCTCGCTTTTTCTTCTAATCCCGCTAAGTGACTTTCGAATGAAATATCTGATTTTTCTGGATAAAAACCAAATTTGCTCACAACTCATGATTATTATTTCATACTATTTTAACTATCATGTTGTTAAAAATCAATTTTTTTCTCAAGCGCTGAAAATAGTTGATTAGTTCCAATATTAGACTGCACCAACATTTTTATAAATATTGAAATAGCCTACTAATAATTATCAGCCTAATAATTGTTAGTATACTCCTAGTGGCTTAGTTAATCTACGTTCGAAGTCGTAAGCAATTCTTTTTTGAAAGAGTGTGTATTTAACAAATTACAAAAGCTATCATAATCGCTCTAATTATTATAGAAAAAAATTTTAGTCATCTTCTTCTTTTTCTTCTACCTTTTTCTTTTCAATTACGTTACCAAATTCATCTGCCTTTTCTTCATACGTTTCATTCTTTTTTCGTCCCCAATGTCAGGCTATCATTGCACAATATTGCTTAAATCAGTTGACACTTTGGAAATGGTCTAGACGACCCATATGACAATTATTTATATTTTTATGGACTTAGACTATCATGGTCTTAAACACACTCGTTTATATTGCACTGGTTATAATTGTGATTATCGTGATTGTGGTGCTACTCAGATTCCTGTTTAATGTACTATTCGTTATCCCAGTAACGTTAGAGCACGACTATTTTGTAAAATATGCTGCTTCAATTTATTTGCCTACCTCACTTCCATTAACAAGCTAACAGGATTTAAAATAGTAAGGATAATTGGAATAGTTAAAGTCTTAGTAACGCGGTCTAAGTATTAAGATCCTCTATATGATCTCTTATTATGACTGGTTAGCAGTATTCAGTTAAATTTTTTGTCATTAATTTTTTAAATTGATCTATTCTAAATCTCTAATGTTTTTATATCGTTCTGAAGAATCTACGGGCTTGGTAGGTATCCCGGCCATTCTTTCATTTACGAATTTTATCCTGTTTATTGATGAATCAGTTTGGTCGCTCTCTGGAGGCTCTTCTTTATAAAGGAATTTATCCAATTTTAAGCTGTGATTCTTTCTCAAAAGAGCAGTATGAATGATATTTTCAGATTTTCTAACTTTGATTTATGATCACTTGTGGCTTTTATTATTTATTAAGAAGTATTTCCATATAATAGGTGTCTAGTTCTGGTATCATAAAGAAATGACGGAAGTTGTTAATTTTTAGTGGGTAGGAAAGGTGCAGTCAGAAGTAAGAGACTAGTAGCGATAGTGGATGATGAAAATGACATTACTGTTCTCTTCAGGGATGCATTACAAAGAATTGCAGGAATTTCGATATTTACATTCACAGATTCTAAATTAGCACTTGAACATTTTACGATCAATAAAGCGCAGTACGTATTGGTGATATCTGATTTAAGAATGCCTGGTATTAATGGAATGGAATTGATAAAGAAGATAAAAGATGCAAATCCCTTTTCAAGAACTATACTTATGACGGCATTTGAAATTGATGATAAATTATTTCAAGAATATTCAAATAAGAAAATAATAAATGGATTCCTCCAAAAACCTATACGTTTAGATGATTTATTTGCAGAAGTAAATAAGCAGTTACATAGTTACGAATTACAAAAAAATAGTTGAGTCATTTAATTCTACGTTTCTTTTTTGCATTAGTGAATTTATCAGTTTGCAAAAGTGTTTTTTCAATTTCAAGTAATTTAGAATCGTAGTTTTTATATTGATCATTTGAGGAAATTGAAAGTTGTCTTATTTCTCTTCTAAGTCCTGAAATCTCCTTGCCTTGTTCTTCCATCATACATTTGTATATTTCATGAACTAACCATCCACCCAGGATTCCGCATCCCGTATAAAGGATTAATTCATTTATTTTCAATCTTGTTCCTTTATTACATTGACATATCTAAAGGTAAAGAGTAGGTATTATTGTGATACATTGATGGTTCCATTCATTTGGTCTGGATGATATTCACAATGATAACCTAGTTCGCCCACTTGATTTGGTTTGAATTTGAATTCAGCATTTTTTCCTGGCTCTATTTCTGGACTTTGCGCAATTACAGATGTTTTTCCATCAGATTCAGAATCAATTATTAATTCATGTTCTTCGTCGGTGGGATTGTCAATTTTTATAGTATACTCAGTATCTGAAATTAGATTCAAGTTAGGATTCTCCGCTCCGTTACTGTCCACCCACCTATAAGTCTCAACTTCGTTCTCTTCGACCGTTAGTTCTTCGCCCTCTTCAGCCGTCTCAGCTTCGCCCTCTTCAGCCGTCTCAGCTTCGCCCACTTCGGCGGCGTTAAGAATTATAGTATTGTTGCTGGAGACAGCACCCGTAGCATTGGAAGTGTTTTCGACCATCGTCACACTATGAATTATGGAATTAGATTCGGCTATTTGACTGGCGACAACTTCAATCGTCAACAGAGAGAATACACTGCTTAGAATCAGTGGAACTGCAATAAAGATGCCTATTCGATATATCATTAATTCTTAGTGATGGAACTTTAAGATAAGGATTTCTATAAGTGCAGAACTCATATACCATACAACTTATGGGCCTTATGCGATGCCCCACCAAAAACAAACTTCATAAGAATGTTGAAATTATATAACATTTTATTGTTTCATCACAAAAAGCATTTACCACCGTATCTTTGTATCTCATATAATCCACTTCGAGTTTTAGAAGAGCTTTTGAAAACTCAACTGGAATGTGATCTACCATGCTAAATAAGCTAAAATTTTCGAAGTCCTCTGCAATATACGTCCTTCTTGTTTTTACGCCGATCGCTGTTTGTCTGGAATTATTGCATGTTGGATATGTCATTTTATTTGTAGTAACGGCCATAGCATTGATACCTCTAGCAAAATTAATAGGTGATTCGACAGAACATCTGTCCACTTATTACGGCTCAACTCTTGGGTCTCTTATCAATGTAACTTTTGGTAACGCAGCAGAAATAATAATTGCAGTAGTCGCTATCAATGCAGGATTGATAGAACTTGTAAAAGCATCAATTACTGGTTCTATTCTAGGAAACATAATGCTTATTTTTGGTTTAAGTATGATTGCAGGTGGACTGCGACATAAAGAGCAATTATTTAATAAAGAGAATGCAGGTTTACAGTCCTCTTTGATTTTCTTAGCGCTCATAGGTTTAGCAATTCCTACAATTATGTCAAATACTATGCTCGAAGGAACAGATATTGAAAATCAATCAAAAATACAAATAGTAAGTGACTCTGTAGCAATTTTGTTACTCTTCGTATATGTTGTAGGCATTTTCTTTACATTTTTTACACACAAACATCTCTTTGTTTCACCTCATAGTAACGCGATTGAGGAATCAATAGAACAGGATTATAATCATTGGACCAAAAAGAAATCATTTCTTATGTTGGCAGTAAGTATGGTTGGGGTTATAGTGGTAAGTGAGATTCTAGTAGGATCCGTCGAGGAAACAAGCAAGGTGTTTGGTTTTGGCGAAATGTTTGTAGGAGCCATTATTGTTGGAATCGTCGGTAACGCTGCAGAGCATAGCAGTGCGATAATGCTTGCACGAAAAGGGAAAATGGACCTATCCATAGGAATAGCAGCAGGTTCTGGAACACAGATTGCGTTGTTCGTAGTCCCTATTCTCGTATTAGTGGGGATTGTTCTAGGTCAACCATTTACTTTAGAATTTACATTGTACGAGTTAGCCACTCTATTTCTTGCTGCAATTATACTGAATCTAATAGCATTTGACGGAAAAAGTAATTGGTTTGAAGGCATAATGTTGACTTCGGTGTATGTAATGATCGCAATTGGATTTTTCTTTATAGGCTAATAGATAATAATGAAAAAATACAATTGATCTTGTCCTTTCCATGCTAAAATTTATTTTCATGATTTGTCTTCTTATAACGCAAGAGTAAATGATAATATTCTTTGCCAGCCCAATAGGGTTAGGACATGCCACGAGAGATATCGCCATTTGTGAAGAATTAAAGTCCTTGATGAAAGAAGAGATCTTGATTATTACTGGTCGTCCAGCGTACGACATTTTTTCCAATAAGGGATATACCGTTGAAGATGTATATAGGCCCGAAAAATTTGATATTGATAATTTAATGCAGTTACGCTCACCTTTGAGGTGGCTTTTTAGATATTTCATGTATTATAGAAAATGCAAGTTAATTGCTACTGATTTTGTTGACAAAAATGAAGACAGTCTGATAGTCAGCGATGAAGATTTTGCATCAATTACCATAGGAGAAAAAAAGAATCGTAGACGAGTACTAATTACTGATTTACTAGAAACTCATTTTGTTAAGGGAATGTTCTCAGCCATTGAATCTAGAATGAACAGATCCATGCAAAATATGTTAAAAAAGTGTGATCGTGTTCTTATTCCTGATAATGGCCAAGCCGTTGATAATATCTCTTATGTAGGACCAGTTGTAAGAAATCTAAGTACAACGGATAGGACCTTGTTACGTAAAAAATTAGGTATTAAAAAGAGAACAATATTGGTTAGTATTGGTGGAACTAGCGCTGGACGATACTTAATTGAAAAATCGCTAAGTGCATACAAGAATCTAAAAATAAAAATGGATCTAGATTTATTAGTTGCTCTTGGACCTGCATTGTCTAAATTAGAAAATAATTATACCAATTATAGAAACATCGGATTCGTAGATAATTTGCATGAATATGTGTATGCATCAGATCTTGTTGTATCTTTGGCTGGAAGATCGACTATAGATGAGTCACTTGTTTACGGAACGCCAGGTATTTTTATACCTATAAAGGATCATTTCGAACAAGAACAAAACGCAAAGAAATTGGGTTACACATATGACGATATATCAAGATTACAATCTTTAATAGAAGAAAAAATTGATTTGGGTAGAACCCAGAGAACCGGTGTGAAGAATGGCGCAAAGACTGCTGCCAAAATTATTATGGAAATGTTATAATAATAAAGAACAATATTGGTAGCCTATTTCGAAATATATATTATGCGAGCTTATACTCGGCAACCTTCGTAATTTTATTATGTGAGGCCTTCGGAGGGATTTGAACCCTCCTCGAGCGGTTTCTTCCAACAAAGATTCAATTCTGTTGTCCACAGCCGCCTATACTGA
>DATCWH010000032.1:0-15857 GCA_036566445.1 Nitrososphaeraceae archaeon | reverse complement strand
TGTTGTTGATAGGCAAATCTTCCAAAGACCTTACGCAGAACTAGCTTGCACTGAATCTGTGGTAGAGCTTAGAGAGGATCTCATACCAACCACCCCAGACTTTCCTGCAGTAGTGGAGGAGGTGAAAGCCCGTTATGATATTACAGTACTGAATGTTTACAATGCTCCAGACTATAAGGCAATGTTACTGGCTGAAGGTGATGAACAGAAATTGAGCCAAGATACTCGATTCATACTGGCTCCAGCACTTTGCGGAGAGATTATACTTGAGGTTGACTTGTCAAAGGATGTCAATAAACCATTGGTGCAGAATGAGACGACCATGAATGAATTCTCTGAGCAAATAGTTGCTGAATACCACGCGAAGGTCACCGACGTTATAGATATGCCTAACTATAAAGCAATTGTAATACTTGCAGAGCCAATCAATCCAGTCACAAAAGACCCAAGATTCATTAATTACGATGAAGGCTATGACTCCTTATCGAATTATACAGAAGCGGGAGATCTCACTCTAAGATCAGGACATACTGCAGCTCCGCCTTCTGCTATAGAAGAGGAGATCACACCTGATAGCATTAAAAGAACGTTCTCGCCAGAGGTTGATGAAGATTCACAGTCTGGAGATGGTAATGACACTGACGTTGATATTGCCATACTGGATACTGGAGTAGACCTGGATCATCCAGATTTAAACGTCTATAATGATGTTAGCGTAATAGCAGCTAACCAAACTGGTGACGACGATAACGGTCATGGAACCCATGTTGCAGGCATCGCGGCAGCCAAGGATAACGGAATAGGTGTCGTTGGTGGTGCTCCTGGTGCGAGGATTTGGTCTGTAAAAGTGTGCGACAGTGCAGGAGAATGTAAAATTTCAGACCTCATAAAGGGTGTTGAATATATTACCCAACACGCAGATGAAATAGATGTTGCAAACATTAGCGTTGAAACACCGCTTTCACCAGCCCTTGATCGTGCGATAAGTGCATCCGTAAAGGCAGGCGTAACCTATATAGTTTCAGCTGGAAATTACGGTGAAGATGCCTCTTCCACTTCTCCTGCGAGCAATCCAGATGTAATCACAGTATCGGCCATTGCAGATAGCGATGGCAAGTGTGGAGGAGTTGGACCAGCTCCCGACTTGGAGAACAGCACTGATGATACTTTTGCATATTTCAGTAACTTTGGCCCATCTGTAAGTATTGCAGCTCCTGGCGTCTCGGTTCTGTCCACGTATCTAAATGGAGAGTATGCAATAGATAGTGGAACAAGCATGGCCGCACCATCTGTTACCGCAGCAGCTGCACTCATAAAGGCAAATGCAACTGATATCACGCCCAAGGAGATAAAGGAAAAAATTCTTGATTCAGGATCAACTGCATTAACACCGTGTGAGGGTGGCCCAGAAGGATACTTTTCAGGAGACCCAGACCGTCTTAAAGAACCATTGCTTTTGAGAAAGTAGAACCACTCATGTGACATATTCAATAGTTACTATTTGAGAGTAGCGAACCGGTCCTCATGTTCAATATTACGTTCTGGTTCAATAAAAGATTGCATTTCCTCTTTCCCTTTCCTTTTCTAGGTGGGGAGTTCATGCATAGTTGAGGAGTTCAATTGACACGTAAGATACTACGCGGCTCATAAACCATTCTATATTGATTTATTGGGATTTAAATAATTTAACTATCTTTGCACCCAGGTTTATAACTGCGAGAAAAATAAACCATGCTGTGAAGGACGCAATCACTGTAGCCTGATATGGTTCAAAAGATATCTGCATTAATTGAAAATGAATCGATACTTTTGACACTGCAAAGATAATTTCTGATACAGAAAATATTGCAAATAATTTTATTATATCATTCTTAATATTTGCATAATTTTTTTTCCCACTTAAAGGATCTACATACCTGCTCTTGTTATCAAAATAAAAAAAAAGAGCGAATAGTGGTATATATATTGCGTATTCCACGGTTAGGGTAGCTATTGAATTTAGAAGATTATTTTCGGTATGTTGGGCAAAGGATTGAGTAAAGAAGATACCTACCATAAGTGCAGCTGTTCCTGCAATAATGATATTTTTATTAAAGAGAATATAATCTTTGTATTTATTGTAAAACTTTCTTCCATAGCGCATCATGGATCGTTGATTAAATAGGATTATCTGATTATATATTAATATATTTACTTCAACATTCAGATAGAAGGGTCCCCTAACATGCGAGTAAATTAGTAATATCAATTAAATGCTTCTATGTATTTTGCATAGTTATCAATATATAGTATCACTATAAAAAACATAGAAAGATATTTTATGGAATATTACCATAATCTTAATGTATGAATAAAATTGAACCATCAATAGTGAATAATCGTTACTCATAAAGTGATAGAAAGAAAAATTTAATTATTAACTGATTTTGTAAATTTAATATCCAATTTTTTTCCATTTCTTAATAAATTAAAAAGTCTCTTAATCTTGAATTTTTTATTTTCGCACATTTGACTATTAAAACACTGTTCTGGAAAATTCCGACTGGGAGATTTTTTATGTTTAATTGTAGCCTTAATAATCAGTACTAAAAGCGGTAAAAGCCCCGACCTTCCACCGTATGCTCGATTAGCATTAACTATCCAGAACATTTCCGTTTCATTGTAATTAGCCGGAAATATGAGTTTCCTCAATTTTTGACCATCTTTTGAATAGTGTCCTATGCAATTTAATTGACCTCTGGAATACTTTAATGCAGACATTGCAAATATAGTGCATGATGAACATTTATCATCATAAATTAGAATCGGCCTATCTGTAGCTGAATTCAAGATTAATTACTAGCTAATATTATCAACACAATTCAATGTAAATCTTTTGGATTTTTTGTAATCCACAAAAAGATGATTAAAAAATGAGTCTAAATAAATTAGATCTAGATTAACAAGACTGCTGCACTTATTACTGAAGTCCACAAACCGTCCTTGTGACCTTCGGCTGATTGTGTGAAGTTTTGTGTTTTGTATATTTTTCCAGACAGTCTCCATTGCTCTTGTCTTTCATCCCACGCCAGGGAAGAATCATTTGGCAATCCCATCGTAGTAGCCAACATTTCCATAGCCATATCTTCGGCATAGTCACCAGCTTTTTGTGCGGTTTCACCTGTAGAGTGATGCTCTGACAAATAACCATACTGACCTTCATCAGCTGGATTAGCTAAACCTACAGAAGCTGCGATTAGCCTGTTTGGCTCACAGGTAGACTGTCTAGCGATAATCACAAAAACAACTTGTCCTGGGACAAGATAGTTTCTACCTTCTTGTAAGCTTATAATTTTGCACTTGGGAGGCTTTATGCTTGAAACAGATACAATATTTAGATCAGATATCTTAGCATCGCGTAGAGCCAATTCAAAACTTGTTAGATAGTCTTTGTGGACTCCTTTGCCTTTTGTGAAAAACATAGCTTTTGGAACGTAGAGCATTGGATTTGTAAATGGTTGAACATTTACTATTTTTTCATTCATCCTAAGTGGATCTAAATTAATAAAATATTAAGATTACTTTTGGTTATTCGTTCTAATTTCTTAATAAGTTGTGCAAAATCGTAATTATGAATTAATCCATTCAGAATAACGCTATCAAACTATACTTTCAAAATTTTATAACCTGTTTTTCTTTAAAAATTACTTTTGACTAGTTTCTACCTTGCTATGTTTTCGCAATTAGAGATACTGATATCGCCTTCTGAAATATTCAGGTTAGATATTGTGTCAGAGCTTGTACCACAATCAAAATAATCAGTTCCCTTTCCACCGTTCAAGTAGTCTGCCCCAGGACCGCCATACATGTCATCATTTCCATCGCCTCCTGTAATATTATCATTCCCTACGCCACCAAAAACAAGATCATCTCCAGTTTCTGCATTAATCTTATCGCCACCCACTCCACCATCAATCTCGTCATTACCCTCATTACCTGTAATGTTATCAAAACCTGCCCCACCAAAAATAAAGTCATCACTTGTCGTCCCTATGAGAATGTCAGACTGAATTGTCCCTGTGAGATTATCGGATCTAGTTGTTTCATTTAACACCGAAGATGTTTGTGCGTTTGATAGAGAAATTAAGGAAATGCAAACGCTGAAGAAAATTACATTCAAAATAATGAACAGATATATCCTCATCTGATTTCAAAAATATAATTAAAAAGCAGGTATTTAATTATACCATATACAGAAATTTTCATAATAAACAATCCAATCTATTACACATGTTGATAGTAAAGGATTCAAACAATTGTAAAATATTCATCTTTGATACTATTTTTGAGAATTTTACCTACTATGGAGCATGCAGTATTATCGTCTTTGAATCAAATATATCTTATCAAGATAAAACGGAAAGTTTTGGAGGAAGTGGTTGAATCTTGAGATTGGAACTATGGGAATCATATCGAAAAAATTGAATTTGTATTCATGAAGAGTCACTATGATTGGAATTACAGACTCAACATCTTTTCTTTTATCCAAAAATATCCGAGCTCTTCTTATCTGGCTCAAAGAAAATCTTGACACATTAAAATCATAAATTTTCATCCAATGCTTGCAGTCAATTAATAAAGCAATTTTTTTATGATAAAATCCAATTACATCTATTTGAATTCTGGGGTTATTGAACACGACATTTCTCTCGTAAGTGTATCCTGCAGATTTTAATAGAAGCAGTGTCAATAATTCAAAATCATTCCACCGTAATTTTTTTGACACACGCTCTGCATCGCAGCCCTGGTTCATAACCAATAGGATTGTATCAAGTTTGTCCTTTTCTGAAAAGGAAATCGAATCTTTTGATAAATGGCCAATTCCTAACCTTATTAAATAATTCAATAACTGCTTTGTTGTTGTTCTACTCGTAATTTCGCATAATTCTTGAAACTTATCTATACTTAGATTATTGGGCATTGTCACAAGTGATCTGACAAGTAATTCATTATTAATTGAAATTTCCATCTTTTCAGTCAATTTGGTACCGAAATAAAATCAATAGATTAAGATTTATTTATTTCTAGTGGCAATGATATACATGACTTATGGCCTATTGTGGTTAAGAACCAATGATAAATTTTTTCTAAAATCTACAATAGTGAGTATATTGTTACTAAGTGTCATACACATTTACATTTCAATATCAATAATTGACTTCAATTCAAAGATTTTTGAGTTTTTACATATAATCACAATTCTAATATTAATACTAGTGTTCCTTTCGATTTTACTCAAAGGTATCGTACCAGTAGCTATTTCATGTCTAGGGATAGTTCTACTCTATGGCAGTACGGTGATGCCTTCTATCGCCACTGGTTCCCTGGGTCCTTTTTATTACAAAGCATCAATTGGTGACTTGAATTTTGAAGCGATAAATCGTGGTTCACATGGTTTTTTTCTCCTTGGCATAGCCATGGTTGTTTTTAGCATGATAGTAGCATACAAGCCCCATATCCTGTACACTCGAAATAGACCAGTATCTGCTGAAAAGCTTTGGGACAAGTATCCAAAGTGGGATGAAAAATTACAGTTAGCCGGCACAACGACCGAATCCCTGATTAGATTGCCAAATCTTTTGAGCGATACAGAGAAATATTTGCTGTGGAGATACGAGTTCATACTCGCAATTATCTATGACACGGTTTATCAAGTTCCCACCAATTCATACGTCCCTGAGAGCTCAAAAATATTGAGAGAACCTAAATCACATAAGATTATTGGGTTATCAAAGTATGGCTATTTTATCTGATTGGATAAAAACAGGATATCTAACTAGTATCATTGCTGGCCTGCAGTTGTGTTTGTCCTGCCTGCATTCTCACAAACTTAATTTTTCTATCTCGGAAAACGACGTGTCAAAAAAATCTAAATTTAGGCCTGAAAAATGATCAGGATCACAGAAGCTTTAATTAAAAGTAAATGGAGGACTTTTTAGGAATATCGAGTTGGCTGAACTTAGAAAAGACTACATACTTGAAAAATTTGTAGTTCTTCCTCCTGATTCATATAAAGTAAAAAATGATACTAAACAATGTCCATATTGTCGTGGAAATGAGAGTATGACTCCTCCCTCTGTACTCTCACTAGTAGTAAAGGAGGGAATGCTTCAAAGATTGGCTGATAACGAAGAAAACATTATCGAAAACTGGGATGTAAGAGTTTTTCCAAATTCAAATCCCGTTGTAACATCTGTGAATGAAAATAATTACAGAGACAAACCCCTCTATAGCGAACCAGCCTACGGCTATCACTATATTGTTGTTGCAACACCGGATCACCAAGAAAACTTGCCCGAACTGTCTATCGAAAAGTGGTCCAATGTTTTATTAGTATTGCAAAATTATCTAAGTCATCTCTATACAAAGAAAAGTGTAACTTATGTTTCCATATTCGTAAATAGTGGGATCCTATCAGGAAGTGATATTGATCATGCTCATTTTCATCTAATGACATTTTCTACCATACCACCAATTATTGAATCAGAAGCAGAAGCATCAAATAGATACCTTAATGAAAATGGAAATTGTCCTGCTTGTAATATAATTTCTACAGAGACTGGAGGTCCAAGACAAATTCTAGACACAGAAAGCTATATCGCTATTTCACCATGGGCTTCAACATATCCTTATGAATTTTGGATTTATCCGAAGCGTCATACAACATCCTTTTCAAAGATATCTCAAAAGGAGTTTACTGACCTTGCACTTATCCTGAGATCCACTTTGGGTGGGATGGACAAAGTATTACAGAAACCATCCTTTAATCTAATATTTCACCTGTCCCCAGAAAAGAAAAATAGCCGACAAATCCATTGGCATATAGAAGTTTACCCACAGCTTCATAACTGGTCAGGCCTTGAGCGAGGATTTGGAGTTTATGTTAATCACGTAGCACCAGAAAGATCTGCTGAAGTTTTAGGTTCTGCTGCCAGAAAAGAATTTGGGAATGTAATTGGAATCAAGTAAATTTAAACCTTATTTTAATCAACACGAAGTATAATGGTAACCCTTGAAACAGCATTATCTTTAGCAAGTTTGGGATTAATAGTAATGTTTGTACTTCTTATGTATTCGTTTGTATCTTTTCTAATTGGACCACAATCCCAAGGACCTAGTATAGTAGTTCAACCAGAAGGGGTTATAATACAAATAGTATCGATTTCTGCGGCCCCTGGAATAATACTGGCAGGAATTACATATGGTTTTGTAAAAAACTATGGATCAAAGAAAATAGGAATCATCCTGTGTGTATCGGGGATTGTTCTAATAATTGGTATTATTCTAACCGAGAAAATGATTCCAAAAATACCACAAATACTTTTTGTTCCTGCAATTGTCCCACTATCATACACATTTTTAGCTGCTGGAATTGGAATCATCATAATAGGAATTATTACTTTTATGACAGAGGGAAAAAGAAAGCCACCCATTGGGGAAGAATACATTTGAGTGAAAAGATACCAATACGAAATATTTACTTTAAGAAGAAAATTCTTCCAATAGAGATTTTTCATAATGTTCTAGATGACAGCTACAACCTTTCTCATGATTTGAATAGCCCTGTGCTTTCAGTTGTAATTGGAACAAAACCTGATTTTTATAAACAAGCTCCTGTGATGATAGAAGCGTTACATCAAAAATTACCAGCGTTTGTAATAGATACCGGACAGCACTTTGATGATCTTCTTGGGTTTGGCATCCAAGAATTTGAATTGCAAGATCACATAGCATGTAATCTTCAAATTAGAGGAGACTTGATGGAAAAAGCAAGCGAACTAATTTTAAAATTTGGTTCGTTTGGTAGGTATTTGAAAAAAAATTTTGGAAATTTCTCTCAACTCCTACCAATAGTTCATGGCGACACATTAGTAGCAGGAATTGCCCCACTCGCATGGGTCTTTGGAATGGGCCAAAAAGTTGCACAGAATGAAGCAGGATTACGGTCCATGAGTCCTGAATCAATAAAATATCTAAAGGTTAACGAGGATCCAACAAAATCAAGTATTGAAAAATTTATAGAATCACAATTTGAAGGTAGATGGTTCTTGGCAAGAGAGGAACCGTTTCCTGAACAAATAGATACTTGGATATGTTCTGCTGGAACACAATTTTTCTTTGCACCAACACAACTAAACAAAGATAATTTAGTTCGTGAGGGATATCCCGATGAATTTATTCATGTAGTTGGAAATTCAGTCGTAGACGCAATCGAGATTAAGAGAAAAAACAAACCAAAAACTAGTTTATTTGATATCTACCCAAAACTTGAAACAGGCGAATGGATTAGAATAGACATACATAGAAGAGAGAATCTTACAGAACATAGATTTTCATCAATAGTAAAAAGTATATCTTATCTGATCAAAAATACTGATTACAAGTTAGTTCTTATCATGTTAAACGCAATGAAATCAGCTTTAAGATCGTATCATCTGGAACAAAATCTAATAAATCTAGCAAAAGAATATCCAGATAAATTTATTATTACTCCTTTATGGAAAGAGTATTCTCATGTGATAGAATTTTTAGATAGTGGACATTGTTGGGCAGAGATGACAGACTCGGGTTCAATGCAAGAAGAATTATTGTACTTTCCAAATGTTTTATCACTTACAGTTAGGTTAAATACCGATAGACCAGAAACCATTTTTGATGCCCGTGGTAACATTCTCATCCCACCAGTAAATTCCTCATGGATCACAACCTTGATAGATGAGGCATTCAACAGAAAAGAAGGACTCGGTCTTGAGCTCAATAAAAAAAGAAAGATTTACGGTCAACCAGGTATGGTGTCAAAGAATATTGTAAAAATAGTGAAAAAGGAATTTGAGAATGGCGATGCAAATTTCTACCCATGGCTCCATCAAAGAATTGGTCTCTGGAAAGAAAAACAGATAATAGACTACATGTAACTATCATAGAGTAAATCTTTTGGAGCGTACGCCGTATTCTTTTCTTTCTTTGCTTGTCATATCAAAAAGTGTTCTCATCATAGTTTCATACGGTAAAGGCATATTGACATTCCTTCTTGACATCATCCTTTTTTGAAATTTAATTGCCAAAGATATATCCATTACAGCATTTTCAGATCCAATACCTTTCCCATAGATTACGTAGGAAGGAACATCATTAGAAATGCTACCATAAATATGTGAAGATACACCTATTTTCATTCCACAGTAAATATTTGTACCTATTGATGTTTTAGCCATATCTCCTAAAAAGGAACCTAACTTAATTGTTTTTGTGTCTCTTCTTTCATTTCCTATTTTCATTGAAATCGTCCCGTAGGTCATTTTGAGATCAGAGGTAATTGTATTAGCACCAATATTTACCCAATCACCAACATAGCAGTGACCTAAATATCCCAAGTGAGATTTATTCGTATAATCCAAAATTATTGAAGAATCTATTTCTCCTCCTATGCGACAATTATTACCAATATATGAATTGTCGATAATCGAATATGGTTTTATTTGACTGGACCGTCCAACATAAGCTGGACCATAGATTGAAGACTGATGAATTACGGAGTGAGGACCAATGTAGATGCCTCCATCACTTACATCAATGATAGTCCCCTCGTCAATTTTTGAAGCCTTGTCCACATATACAGGATTTTTACCAATAACTTTTACACCATTAGGGACTTTGTTTTTGAATTTAAGTTGATGACATAGTATGTCTCTAAGATGGGAGATAAAATCCCATGGCCAACAGTATAGGGTACCACATTGGTCTAGGTTATCGATATCAACTATTTCTGTACTTAACTTGTTATTGCAGATTTCTTTATCATGAACTACCGATTCATAAAGATATTCAGAGTCGGATTTTTTTAATCTTCCCATTAGTATCTTGTCTCTAAAAGAAATCAAGAATTCCTTTTTCATACTCCATTTTTTAAAAAATGACTTAAGCGGAATGAATAATGAAGTGATAAAGATATCATTATTGTTGTATTCGAATTTATTTACGTTGCAATTTGGATGTCTTTGATTGGTTACTTTTTCTAAATATTGACGTGTTAGGAATTTTGCAGATTTTATATTGAAATGTTCAAAACTTGTCAGTGATCCAATTTTAAGGTCAAACAATGATCTTGTATAACTGAGAGGCTCAAAATATTTCCAACTAGTATCTTCAAAGAAAACGATACTCATGACTTAGATTTTTCCCAGTCGCTCCACATATTTTTTGTAGGTTTGAAGATAAGATTTTTTATCACCTATATCAGTGAATCCTGATTCTATTTTATATCCATTTACAAGTTTTTTCATATCCAGCGCTTTTCTAACGGCATCATCCATTCCATACCCGTTTGAGTCTGGAATCAAGTCGATAAATTCTGGTTCCATAACATAGCATCCTATATTTATTAGTCCATTGATCTCTGGTTTTTCATTCCATGCAGTGACTTTACTGTTCCCATTTATATCAATGAAACCATACTTTAGTCTTGTTCTGTACGATAGTAAGGCCATTGAGATAAATGCTCCAAGTCTATCGTGTTCATTTATCATTTCTGTAAGTGGGAACTCATAGATGGAATCTCCATATACACATACAAATCTATCATCGATAAACCTTTTAGCTGTGAATAACTGTCCTGCGGTAGCTAGCGGTCTATCAGACCTTGCATATTCTATCTTTATGCCCAGCCTACTTCCATCCTCAAAATAGTCTTCTATTGTTCTATGTAGGTAGCTTACACAAATTATAATGTGATCAATATTATTGTCGTCATTCTTCAACCACTCGATAATGTGTTCTAACAGAGGTTTATTTCCGAGAGGCAACATAGGTTTGGGAATGAAAAAAGTATATGGTTGAAGACGGGTTCCAAGTCCGCCAGCTAAAATTATTGCCTTCATTTAAAATTATAGTTAAATTGAACTATAATATAAGGTAAAAACAATTCAAAATTTCATGTTATTGAGTATTCTTTTAACCTTGTCCACCACTTCCTGTGGATTTTGTCCAAAGATTATTATCATTGGTTCTTTTCCCACATCCCCTCTATGGTAAATGATTTCTGCGTCTGGGTCTTTAGATAGCGCTCTGCTGACTCCCCATGAGATTGATCTGCCTTCTCGGTTTTTTATCGTGCTCGGCTCCCATATTCTTTCATAATGAGTTACTCTAAAAAGTCTATTGCACTCATCCAAAATTCTTCTATCATTTTTTATATTAAGTGCAGATCTTACCAGTTGATTGGTTTTCATATATTCTAGAATCGAGGATGCTACATGTCTTGAGGCACCAAATCTTATACCTGATGTTGGGATACTCCTATCTCCTGCCTTCACAATTCGTCCATTGACACCGGCTACATCTTGAATGTTTTTAGCATTGGGTATCGCATAGACAATATTTGATTGAGTTTCTGGAATTAACTTTTCAAAATTTTTGATACTAATTAACTGATCAACAGCCTTGGTTAACTCCTCTATCACCTTATATCTGCAAGATTGTTCATACATTGTTGAAATCGGATTATTGACTGGAATGCCCTTACCGATTTTCACAGTATTAACAATCGAATCATGAACGTATTTGTTTGCCATCAAGCAAGCTTTAACCATGGGAAATTTCAATGCCAGAAACGCAGTTACCGCAGCAGAGAAATTACAGCCGCTTCCATGAGTTTCAACTATTTTCATCCTTGGATTTTTTATGACAGTGAATTTCCCATGGTCATTTAAGATTGTGTCAACAATAGTATCATCGTCATTTTTGAAATGACCCCCTTTTACTACCACATTTTTTGCGCCTAAATTTTGTATTTTCAACGCTGTTTTTTTAATATCATTTTCATTTTTTATCTTGGTTCCAGACAGTTTTTCTGCTTCATGTGTGTTGGGCGTAACCACATCACAAATTGGCAGTAGTTTAGTCTTAAAATCAGATAGAAATTCCTTTCGAAGTAACTGGGCTCCAGTTCCCGCAGAGATGATTGGATCAAGCACAATTGGGATTTTCATATTTTTTAGGATATCACTTATGGCAGTAATTATTTCAGAATTGTAAACCATTCCAATTTTTATTGCATGTATTTGAATATCAGTTAATACTGACATTATCTGTTTTTTGATGATATCAGCGCTGAGGGGATGTATGTGGTCTACGTTTGATGTATTTTGCGCAGTTATTGCTGTTATGACTGTGCATGAATAGATTCCCAAAGCAGACATAGTTTTCATGTCTGCTTGAATGCCAGCACCACCACTGCAATCACTCCCAGCTATTGTCAATGCAGCTAGTACCAACATTAAAAATATGTTAAAAATGGATTATTCAGTCTATCGGAATTCGATTGACCAACTTTGATTCTTTATCTATTGATAGTCTGTAAAAATGCTGTTAATGTAAGATAATAATTCATCACGTAATTGAATTACCTTTCTGCGTTTATCACCATCTAAATCTGTTTGTAACAGTACGTCAAGACCTTGAACTAGATATTGGATATTTGGCAGGGTAAGTAGAGATTTTGTATCTTTAGTGATGTCTTGATTACTCAATGAATACATTTGTCTCTGGTTGATGTTAAAGATTGTGGATGACCAAATTTTGAGGCTCTACTAAAGATTATGGAACAAAAAATTCTTTTCCATAGGCTATTTCAAATTTCTTTAATAGATTCACACAACAAGCTTCAACAAACAAATTTCTTTTTTCATCAGGATGATACGTGATCAAATTTGTTTTTTCATTTATTCCACAAATCGGTCTTCCGCATATTACACACTTGTGAACCTCTTCAAACAGGTCTTGGGCTTCCGAACCATACGCGTTAATAATAAATTTACTACCATCAGTACCTTCGGCTTCTATATAGTAATATTCTATCCCATTGTTCATGTAAATTACTTTTTCAGGTAGGAAACTAAATCTATATTTTTTATTTGACAAGTCATGAACTAGCTTCTTAATGTTACTTGGAACTATCGGTTTATGAATGAGAGTACTGCTCTTCAACTTTGTTCCTCCATTATGGATTTATGCAAGTTAATCAACACAATATTATTCAATTCAAATACAGATAAACAGGATTAAGCTTGGAATATGACAATTATGATTCAATGATGAAAAGTAAGCTACGGATGTGATGCGTATCTTCTGTCAGATGAGATAAATTTAAACGAAATGAATTACTTAAATTCGAGATTAAACTAGTTCCTAGTTACTCTACAATTAATCCATAAAGAAAAAATAGAAGGAATATCCTATAGTCTGTCTATTTCGAGTATTGCTGTTGTGCGGTTGTATAGAAGTTTGACCATGTATTGGCCAAGTTTGCATTATATTCAGTCACTTTATCAACTGTTTTGTTGTACAATTTGATATTCTCTCTACTAGCGTTAAGACTATCT
The DNA here is from genome assembly GCA_036566445.1 of Nitrososphaeraceae archaeon. Classification (GTDB taxonomy): domain Archaea; phylum Thermoproteota; class Nitrososphaeria; order Nitrososphaerales; family Nitrososphaeraceae; genus TA-21. Next base: position 2,439 of record DATCWH010000032.1, on the reverse strand, counting down.
ATCGCTAATTGATTGGCAGTATCAAATACATGGAATCCTTGACGGGTGACTTCTTCTGATTGTTTTCTATATTGTTCTGCATATGGACTTGCTATTGGTATAAAAGAATTTCTTGCTGTATTTCCATACCATGATTTTTGAATTGCAAATGCCCTGTTTATCGATTCTTTTGTCACCTGGAGGCAATCTTGTTGTAGGTTCGATATTGATTGTGCATATTGTGGTTGATACTTTGATATTTCATCGATTGTCCTTAGCATATTTTGCTTGCAGCTGTCTAATAATTCGACGTTTTCTGTTACAGTTTCTCTAGATTTTTCTGTCATTTTGTTCACCATTAAATGGTATTAAAAGGGTATATAAGTGTTTGGTATCAAATGGGGTTTAAAGGTATGAAAAACCATCTAATGTAGAACAATAATTAGCCAATTTAAATGTCATTATGACCCAAACCATTGAATATTGCACAGCAATATGGATAATATCCGATTGATTTGTGGTAATTCGATAGAAAAATAAACCCACCACATGATGAAGACTGGTGACATGCAAATAAGCCATTGTGATTTTCCCGAAGGCATTCTGTACGATCTGGAGAATTTTGTTTGGATAAAGAATGATGATAATGACCGTTCTATAGTAACCTTAGGAATAACACCAATTCTTATTTCATTGGCAGGAAAACTCACCAAGATAAAACTAAAAGATATTGGATCCATTATTGAGAAAAATAAGAGTATTGGATCAATTGAAAGCCTTCGCTATTTCGGAATGGTAAGATCCCCTATTAAAGGAGAAATCATTGAGGTAAATAATACACTAATTTATAATCCTAAAACTGTTAATGATTTTCCATACAATAATGGATGGTTTGTAAAGATAAAGATGCAGAATTCAGATTCAAGTCCTGAACCGGACTTTAAGCATCATAATCTAAAATTTATTGACGAATGTCATGATGAAGTCAAGAAATTAATAGAAGAACTTCATATTAGATGTTTTTCAGCATTTCCTGATTATGAGATGTTCGAAATTGGCGTAGAGTGTGCAGCAACGCTTACAAAACTGGACGAATTAATCTGCAAAATTGATGTGGGAAATATAGTACATGTTGTTTCTGATGATACTTCAGCCGATCTTGAAATGATTAGATGGTCTGAAGAAAGAGGACAAAATCTGTTAGAAGTTAGAAAAGAAGGAAACCTTTATCATTTTATAGTAAAGAAAATAAGATAAATTAGATATTTGGAAATCAGATAGTAAGTGCGAAGAGTAATGAGATCTATCTTACTACTTCTCAATTGGGTTATCTATCATGTTTCCCCATTCTGTCCATGATCCGTCATAATTTTTGACATTGGGATATCCAAGTAGATATTTTAGTACAAACCATGTATGAGATGATCTTTCGCCAATTCTACAATATGAAATAATTTCTTTATCTGGTGTAATTCCTTTTCCATGATAAATCTTTGTTAGGTCGTCAGCCGACTTGAATGTTCCATCGTCATTGACTGCTTGAGCCCATGGAATATTTGCTGCACCGGGAATGTGCCCACCCCTCTGAGCATGTTCTGTAGGGTATTCTGGTGGAGCCAATATTTCCCCTGTGAATTCTTTTGGACTTCTAACATCAACTAGAGCCTTACTTCCAAGAGTATCGCTAACATATCTTAGAAACACACGTATGTTATTATCAGGACCAGTACTCTTGAAATTTCCAGGTGGATAAGTAGGAACATCCTTTGTAAGTGGTTTATCTTCCTCCAACCATTTTTTCCTACCTCCATTCATCAATTTCATATTTTTAGCTCCATAATACGTAAGTGCCCAAAATGCGAAAGCAGCAAACCAATTATTAAAGTCGCCATAGAGAATTAATGTTGTATCATCATTTACTCCTCTTCTTTGTAACAATTCTTGACATGCTTGCTTGCTAAGAATATTTCTTGCAACAGGATCATTTATGTCCACTTTCCAATCTAGAAGGACTGATCCAGGAATGTGTCCCAAAACATAGTTGGCAGTAGGATCATAGTCGACTTCTGCGATTCGAACCTTGGGATCATTTAGATGATCTTCGACCCATTTAGTATCTACCAAAACTTCTGGATGAGAGTAATTCACTTCATAACACCTACATTGAGTTTACTTTGATATTATATTAGTTTTTCAATTACCATATAAAAGTGGTTTCACCTAGAAGACAATTGTAGATGGTCTAGCCATGATCCGCACCCCTGTAGCCAATCTGCAATTCTGCATCACCATCATACTTTGGCTTGATGGCAAGCTGTCCTGGAGTATATATTAGATGCTCCTTTGTAAATGATGATAATTCATAGTCATTTGTCATATACAGTGCGTAAAAGGGACATGCATCAACGCACAGACCACAAAACACACATTTTCCGTAATCAATCTGTGGCATAATGGATT
>DATCWH010000024.1:0-48054 GCA_036566445.1 Nitrososphaeraceae archaeon | reverse complement strand
AACAGATCTTTTCTAATTCCCATTCCAAGTTTCAAAGCTAATTCAACGTCCTCTTTCGTGCACACATTATTGGAAATAAGCCATCCAGCATTATTTATAGCAACTGCTAGAATCCTAATTGGATCATATTGTTTGGCTTCCTCTTCAGAGAGTGGTATCCTTTCATAATTCTTGTCACCATACGAATAGAATCCCTCTCCTGATTTTTTGCCGTATTTACCTAATGAAAAGAGCTGCTCTATTTTAGGATGGGGATATACTACTTTCCTATCACGAGAGTACATCTCAACAGTTGCTTTGTGGATGACATCTAGACCAGTATAGTCTGCCAATTCAAATATACCCATTGGTAGGAACATTTTAAATTTCACAGACGAATCAATTTGTGTCATACTTTTACCGTCACTTTCCAAACAGTATGCTGCCTCGTGGACTAACGGAATAAAGATTCTATTTACAATAAATCCAGGAACATCCTTATTGCATAAAATAGGATCTTTGCCTAAAGATTTCACAAAATCGATTCCAAGGTCAACAATTGATTTGTCAGTCCTTGCTCCAGGTATCACCTCGACTAATTTCATCAATTGTGGCGGATTAAAGAAGTGTAATCCTATAAATCTGTCCGGTCTACTAGTTAGTTGGGATATTTCACTAATTGGTAAAGTACTTGTATTAGATGAATAAATTGTACTTTGTTGAGCAAATTGATCTACCTCTGAATAAACTTTTTTCTTGAGATTGAGATCTTCTGGAACTGCTTCAATAAGTAAGTCAGCGTCAACTAACGCGTCTTTCAGGTCGACAATTGGTTCTATTCTGCCGTAAATTTTATCTGATTCTTGCTTGTTTATCTTATTTTTTTCAACCAGTTTATCTAAGGACCATCTTATTTTATTCATGGCATTGTCCAAGAATCTTTCCTCTATGTCTCGCAAAATTACTTTAAATCCATTCGTTGCAGAAACCTGTGCTATACCATGACCCATTATTCCGGAACCCAAAACTGTGATATTATTTATCTTTGGCAACGATAGTATTCCAAAATTCATGATTTTTAATGTTACGATTCTCATTCGTTATAATGATAGACTAGATCTTCGAAACCGTTTTATTGATATTCATATATCATGAATAAATTATAGTTGATACGCGCGTTTGCACTTTTATTAAATCAGGATGATCCAAGAAAATGCACTGCATTGAAGTTGATCAAATTTGGCATTGTTATACCTACCAGAGCCATACAACATAATATGCTAGTCTTAAATCCTTTTGCAAGTGAAGTTATTTGCAAAACTGATAAGATTTTGGTCGATTCCGTATGTGTTATAGACTGTTCTTGGAATAAGGCCTATCCAGTCTTGACAAATTACAAATATTTGAAGAAAGGAACTCCCAGGAGAGTTCCTGCTTTGCTGGCAGGAAATCCAGTAAACTACACAAGGCTTGGTAGACTATCAAGCGTTGAATCTCTGTCAGCCTGTTATTTCGTACTTGGAGAAAAAAAATTTGCGTACGCTTTACTAAATAAATTCAAGTGGGGCCATACATTTTTAGAGTTAAATCATGATGCCTTAGAGGAGTACTCAGCCGCAGACAATAGAAAAGAAGTACTGAAAATTGAATCAGAATATTTTGGTAACAAAATTTTGGAGAATAATGGTTAATCGTGAATTACCGGCATGAATTGTACTGTTTTCATAATTAGTCATATGCCATGGTTCCTATAATTAATATATATCTGGATTTGAAATGCAGTGATCTTAAAAATGTTTCAAATGTAAAATTAAGCTATTCTATTATTTACTCGATAACAACCATTCTATTATTCCATCTAAACTGTCACTAATTATTGTAACTTTTATTGGTCCAAGAGGTGATTCTTCATAGTGTTCAGCCAATGATATCACACCGCTGTAGGCTGCTTGCTTATTCAACAAGAACCACGTGCGATTGCCTTTTCTATTCCATTCCAAGAGTTTCCTTAAAACAGCTGAGGAGGATTTTGAGCATACGCCAACTCGTATATGGTGTAATGAAAGAATCCCTGTACAAGTAGCCTCCAAACGTCCATCTTTTACAACGGGTTGACATCCATTAGCAACGTTTAGTAGACATTTTTTTACCTTTTCTAAATCTTCAGAAGGATTAAGAACTGTCTCTACCTCTAATTCAACATTCTCATCTTGAAGATCAGCGATCTTTCCTGACAATTAACATCACACTATTCTGATCCTTTTCCGCATCCTTGAATCCATTTTTGGAGTGTAATAAAACTGCGTTCACACAGTTCCGATATTGAAATTTCATTGTTTGAAATAGTTTCATCAGCTAAGGCTATGGCATTGCTTATTCCAACCTCCATCTCAACCTTATCACGTCTGTCAAATTCATCTATATTAGTGGGTACGTCAGAACGTCTTCTTTCTCTAATATGGGTATATCTTGTTAATGTTGAACCGTGAATAGCTAACAATTTGACCGTACCTATCCGTCTGAGAACATCTACTTCTGCCATGCTCCTTATTCCATCTACTACCACAACGTCCAACTGTTTGTCCTCTTTTTTCATTAATTTGATTTTGTTAGCAATCAGATGTGCAACAGCTTCGGATCCGTTCCTCTTTCGAAGCCTTAACATTAATTTTGCAAGATTGTCGCTCGTAGGTTCTAATCCATCGATCTCTGCAGCTTCTCTAACCACATCACCCATTATCAAAAGTGGAATACCTTTCTGTGATAGATAGTTGGCAACCGTAGTCTTACCAGCTCCAGGCATGCCCGTTAGAGCTACAATTAGAATATCCTTGGACATGATAAAATCAAGTGACGATGATATTTTTCAATAACTAATGTATTAACTTTAGCAAATTTTTGGCCGCCAACTGTATATCTTCTGCTTTGATTGTTTTTCTTCCAGCATGGACGCTTAAATCAACTGCCTGATCAGAAATCTTAGTCGCGATTTCTTCAAGTATCTTTCTTAGTTGGTCTGCCGCTTCCTCACTTACTCTTTCTCCTCCAGATTTCTTAATGATTCTGTACATACCGGCAAGGCCTAGTTCTGGATATTCTGTCATTTTTCATCAAGTATTCGTATGTTGCCTAAAAGCATTATGTCAAAAAAAATGAGAGTTTAAAATAAATTAAATCATCCACACATGTGATTTAATAAATAGGTCTCATCTTGAGTGTTGTGCAAGTATTGGGATGCAAGTATTAGATGAAAACAGCGAGGTATTCTATAACTTCATAAATTCACTACATTCTGATTCTACGAAAGAATCCTACACATTTTGTTTAAAGAAATTTCTGAATCATTACAGAATCGATTTATTATCTTTCTTAAAATTGCCGCTAGCGAGTTATCCTTAGACAAAGTTATGATGATTTACTTGATGCATTAAGGTTGAGTCTGAAAGGTTATCAAATAGAATAAATAAACTCGCGTAACTATCTGTTTATTAACTAAAGAAAAAAAGTATTGGGGGTAGTGACACATCGTTTACCTGTTACGAACTATGGCTGTCTTTAATTAATTTCCAATCCACGGAATGCATCATCTTGGTTTATTGCATCCCCATCTTTCGGATTTTGACCGAAGTTCCAGCAATTTAGTTCATTGTCGTTATCTCTAACCTCGCCATGGTCACTGTCCTCATTTTTATTCACAATCTTACAGTCATTATCCTGTTCTATCTCCTGCTCATAATCGTCGGCGAATGCTGTTTGTATTTGTGACACGCCTGTTCCTGTTAGCGCTGTCAACATTCCTGCAGACAGTACTACAAGCATTAACACGTTTTTTGTGTTCAACATTTGTTGTCGTAAAATGATTTTAAACAATGTATAAGTAGATTGGGAAGAACAATTCCTAAAAAAAGAACAGAATCTTCTGTACTACGTTAAGTCTGAATTTATGAATAGAAAATTATTCATACAATGGTTGTTCAACCAGTTACAATAGAAGGTAAAACAAAATAAGCGCTTTATTATCATGGTCGCTATGTAGGGTTTGACGCGTGGGATTCTGAAATAGGCTGTCCATTTGCTGAAGGATTCCATTACAAGTCTAAACGGCAATTCGTACCATTAGACGTCATGTAGTAATCGTGACAATATTCCATTGGAAAATTAATACCTTCATAAATGAATAGCAAATATTCCAAACAGTTTTTATCGTGCAATTTTGACTTATTTTAGTCACCATGATGCTCATAGACAAGTTTATCGTAAAATCTAACTGATTTTACATTTACAAATTCAAGCATACCATATCTAGATAGTTCTCTTCCAAACCCACTGTGCTTGATACCTCCAAAAGGAACCCTTGGATCAGAGGCAACCATATTGTTAACAGTAACTATACCGCATTCCATCTCCATTGATAATTTCTGTGCCTTTTCTAAATCACGTGTCCAGATACTTCCCCCAAGTCCGAAATCAGAATTGTTTGCTGCACTTATAGCTTCAACTTCATCTTCAACTATCATTATTGGGGCAACAGGGCCAAAAGTTTCTTCCTTTGACACTCGCATGTTTGAATTAACATTTTTTATTACTGTAGGTTTGTAGAATGCACCGATACTGCCAATTCTTTCACCTCCAGTTAATAGTTCTGCACCGTGAGTTATTGCGTCCTTTACTATTGAATCGATATTATCCAGACTCTTCATACTTGAAAGTGGTCCTATGTCGGTATTGTCAGACAGAGGATCGCCGACTCTTAATTTTTCGGTTTTCTGAACAAAGGATTCAATAAATTCATTTGCTATTTTCTTTGAAACAATGAATCTTTTTGAAGCAACACAGCTCTGACCACAATTTAGAAACCTACCTTTGATGGCTCCTGACGCAGCTTTTTCAATATCTGCATCATCCAGAACAATGAATGGATCACTTCCTCCAAGTTCCAGGACGCATTTTTTTAGCCGTGAGGTAGCACGTTGAGCTACTTTAGCTCCGATTTCAATACTTCCAGTAAAAGTAACTCCATTTATGTTGGAGTCGATCAAGATCTCTGCAATTTTTGAATTCCCAATAACAGTGTTAAACACACCATCTGGAGCGTTGCTTTTTAGTAATGTTTTTTCTATCTCTATACCACACTGCATTGTTGCACTAGCAGGTTTCAAAACAATTGCATTTCCAGCCATTAACGAGGGCGCTGCGAAACGCAATGCCTGCCAGTACGGAAAATTCCATGGCATAATGCTTGCAATTACTCCTAAAGGTTGGAAGGTTATCATTGTCTTATTGGCGTCACTGTTTAGTGATTCATTATTGAGTAGTATATCGCCATTGTATGAGTAAAATTCAACCGCCCAGGCACATTTTTCTATCTCTGAACGAGATTCCTTGATGGGTTTTCCCATCTCTTGAGATGCAATTTTAGCGAGGTGTTCCTTATCCTTCCGTAATTGCTCAGCCAATTGAAGCAATATTATCGATCTTTTATGAATCTCACGCTTCCATTCTCTAAATGCATCTCTAGATTTATTGACAATATTGGTAACTTCATCAATTGTCATGTTTTTATACTCAGATATTATCTGCTCATTAGCAGGATTGACAGTTACAACATTATTATTCATAGTCTAACTTGTAAATATTCAAAGAAGCAATTAATATTCATATGCACTACTAATTCAACTCAGATATTTCTAATATTACGGTTGATTCGAATATGACACGTGACTAGATTAGCAAAATCACATGTTCTTAGGCCGCCATTTTTCGCAAAATCGGTAATAATTGAATTATACGTTACTAAGTACGAGATTAATAAAATCCAATAATATTCTATTAGAATGAAAATCAAATAATAGATCAGCTAATGGCGGTTTATAACCTTCCTGGATATTGAAAAATTATAAATTTCTACTAATAAGGTATTATTCTATGAACATTGGAATAATTGGAAACGGATTAATGGGATCTGCGATAGCTCATAGATTGTTAGAAAGAGGATTTCAAATTTATTTGTATAACAGAACCAAAGAAAGATCAAATGCACTGGTGAAAAAGGGTGCGATTAGAATGGAACAACCCTCAATGATAGGAAAAGAATGTAATTTTGTAATTATCAGTGTTACGGATGGTCAGGCAGTAAAGGAAATTTTGTTTGGTGACAATGGATTGGTTAACTGCAATAACAAACAACTCACTGTTGTTGACACTAGTACAGTTTTGCCGGAAGATTCAATCTATTGTGCCAGCCTTATGAAAAAAAAGGGATATGCAATTATTCAGGCTCCAATAATGGGAGGTCCAGACGCAACAAAGAAGGGAGATGTAATAACCATCGTTTCTGGCAATGAGAAAATTTCTGAAAAATGTAGAAAGATTCTAACCAACTTCAGCAAGAAAATATTTTATGTAGGTAATCAAGATGGTGTTGCCAACTACATAAAGCTTGGACTTAATCTTAACATTGCGTTAGTAGCGATCTCATTGTCAGAATCAATAGTATTTGTAAAGAAATCAAAAACAGATCCAGCAATCTTTCTGGAAATTCTAAATTCAACTTATTTTAAGACAGGTCTAAGTGAAATAAAAGGTCCAAAGATGATTAGAAATAATTTTGCACCAAAATTCTTTTTGAAAAATATGCTCAAGGACATACAATTACTTAATGAGTGTGCAAAACATGCTGGAGCTAGTCTTTCGTTTTCATCACTGGCCGAACAATATTTCCGAATAGCAGCAAATAGAGGTTACTCAGAATTAGACTATACTGCAATATTAAAACTTTTTAGTGAATTTAACAATCTGGGACGCTAACATTAAATAATTAGTTAAGGGATCTGATTATTGTTAGAACGACAAGTGTTAACAAAAATCTGCTAAAGCAATACCATAGATTGTTATGATCTTATGAGATAATGTTATTTAAGCAATGGAGTATTCATGTACTCTAAATAATTATAACCAACATTTTCATTAGTTCTAGTGCTACATGTAGAATCACTAGGTTTTTATTTTGCTTAGAAGGAACTTCAACGGAGGTTTTTAAATTAGGAAAGAGAAAAGTACTGAGTGAATCTGATCTAAAGGAATTAGTAATGCCTCAACAGGGCGAATTGCTAGGGCGTGTTATAAAATTAGTTGGAGGAGACAACATTATTGTGAAATGCACAGATGGGAAAGTCAGAACATGTAGAATTAGAGGAAAGATAAAAAGACGTATGTGGATAAGAGAACATGATCTGGTTCTTATTGCACCATGGGATTTTCAAACTGACAAGGCAGACATAGTCTGGAGATATATTTCTGCTCATGCTGAAAAGCTTCAAAAAGATGGTTTCCTTGAGGGGATATAGAAAAATCAGTACTTGTTCCCCTAGTCCTTGGGATAATTTCCTATTATCTTACCATTAAAATCAAGTAATATAATTTTTATCTGTAACTCAGACGGAGAATAATTACTTAGATGATTATAGACCTCCTCACATAGAACATCATAAAAAATACTCAATCCAAATTCATCAACTAGTTCGCCGACATGTCTTGCAGTATTGGCCAACTTTATTTTGTTTACAAGTTCAATATTTGCTCCACATCTACTTGCCAACTCTGCAAGAAAATTCATATCAACATGAGAACCTTTTACATGCGTTTGTTTTATTCCCATCGCCATTTTTGTTAATTTACCAATAAACCCGATTACGTATGCCTTCTTAATTTTCTTAATTGCACATTGTTTAATGCTAAATCCAATAAAGTCGCCTATTTGAATATAAGCGTGATCCGCAATTGAGTTTCCAAAGATAACACGTGCAAAATCTTCACTTCTGCCACCAGTGGTCAGTATGACAGAATCAGAACCCATTGCTTTTGAAACATCAATACTTTGACGAATAGAAGCTGCAAATGATGCAGTCGAATATGGAATTACGATTCCAGTTGTTCCTAAAATTGATATACCTCCAATTATTCCCAATCTCGGATTATCAGTTTTCTTGGTTATTTCTTCTCCTTTGGGTACACTTATTATCACAGATAATCCATATCTATTATTTTGTTGTTGCCCTAAAGTTTCATCAATAGATTGATGTATCATCTTTAGTGGAGTGGGATTGATGGCAGCTTTACCTATTTCTAGTCCCAATCCAGGTTTAGTTACTCTTCCAACACCAGCACCACCATCAATAATAATTTTATTTGCGTTTTCTAACAAAGATACCGTCGACCAAACTTCGGCACCATTGGTAACATCTGGATCATCACCTCCGTCCTTAACGACAGCAGCAGTGACAGATTTTTCATTTTCATATTTTATCCAAGCAATATCTATTACTATCTGCTTAGCCTTTGGTAGAGAAATATTTACTTTTACTAATTTTTCTCTATTTAGCAGCAATGATAGTGCGGCTTTAGTTGCTGCTGCTGCGCAAGTACCTGTTGTATATCCAGTTCTAAGAGATCTTTTCTTACCAACAGGCAGGTCTGTTTCTTTGCTATCATCTATGCTTTGGAACATAAACCTTCACCTTTAAATAATTACTTTACCACCATCAATAATAATAGTATTTCCAGTTGAAAAAGAAAAATTTTCAGCGACAAGGGAAAGAATACTTTTAGCAACTTCTTCCGGCTGACCCAATCTTTTCATTGTATTTTCATTTTTAGCCTTGACTAGTTCATTTTTTGAAAGTGATCGACGCATTGTATCAGTGTAGATATCTCCCAACGCAACTGAATACGACCTGATGTTATAATGCCCATATTCTAAAGCTATATGTTTGGTTAAACTAATCAATCCTGCTTTTGCTATAGAATAGGGAGAACCGCAATTATGCCCGGATATGGCAGGCGTTGAAGCAATATTAATGATAACCCCCCCCTTTTTTTTCATCATGAGCTTTAATATTTCTCTGGTTACTCGAAAAGAGCCAATCAAATCAACTTGAATAATATTCATTAATTCTACTTCGGAAATATCATGTATCTTTTTAAACCAAATTTTCCTCTCAAATGGAAAACCAGCATTATTTATTAGGATATCAACATTTTTAAAATCTTTTGAAATATTTTGGATAAATTTGATTAGACTCTTCTTTTTGGAAACATCTAATTGAAATCCATAACAATCTTTAGCAATCAAATTACAGGCATTTTTCAATTTAGATTTTTTCCGAGAAGTAATAATAACGGTTGCACTATTTCTTGCCAGTTCTCTTGCAATCTCTAATCCAATTCCTGCGGTACCGCCTGTTACAATACCTATTTTTCCATTAAGAGACATCGAATCTGATTCGTTGTTTAGATATTTTAATTGTTATCTGTAAGCTAACACAATAACCTTTTAATTTAATACCGTCAGTAGATGCTTTCAGTTGTCTTCTTTTTCAAGGGCAGGACATCTAGTTTCATTGTTGAATAAAAGTGATTTTAAAATACTAATGGTATTTGCTTCTTCTTTAAAAAATCGTCAATTTTTAAGTATTTCTACTTTGAGTCAGTACTCAAATTTAAGTCAAAGTTTGGTCGAACATCATTTGGAACGACTTGTCAAATTTGGATTGATAGGTAAAAGCAATATAGGATACACATTGCTGGTAACAGGTTTAGATATATACGTCCTAAAAATTCTTTCCAATAGGAACATAATTACGGCAATTGGACCACAAATCGGTATCGGTAAAGAAGCTGAAATATATCTAGCTCATGATTCGAAAGAACAAGACAAGATTTTAAAAATGTTCAGACTCGGAAGATCTAGTTTCAAACAGATAAAGAGGAAACGGGATATAAACATAGGTACTAGTAGTTGGTTACTATTGAATATCGAAACAGCGAAAAAAGAATATGATATATTGAACTATCTGAGAAATTCTGATAGTTCATTCCCAAATCCCCTGTATAGATCTTTTCATTGCATTGTTATGGAACCCATTTATGGAACTAGGTTATCAGATGCTGAAAATCTTGACGACCCGCAATTTGTTCTGGAAAAAATAATTAACAATGTAAGATTCGCTTATCACAAAGGATACATCAACGGTGATCTTAATGAGTACAACATTCTGGTAAATGGTGACAATATTTTTATTCTGGATTGGCCCCAAGCTGTCAAAGTTGATGCTATTAATGCTGATGAAGTGCTCATGAGAGATGTAAAAAATATTCTCAAATTCTTTTCAAGGAAATTTAAAATTGAAAGTGATATTAGCAATACGATTAAAAGCATTAAAGGAGTCTGATTCCTATAATTCAGAGTCTTTTGTCATAAAAATTCTTACATCTTAAATAAATCTGATTTGTCAACCTTCTCCCAAGTAAAGTCAGGTTCATTTCTGCCAAAATGTCCATATGCCGCTGTTTTCTTATAAATTGGTCTTTTTAATTGTAACGTTGCAATTATTCCTAGAGGTGTAGTATCAAAAATCTCTCTTACTTGTTTTTCAATTTTTTCTTCACTAATTTTTCCTGTATCAAACGTATCAACCATAATTGAAACAGGCTCAGCTACTCCTATGGCATATGCCAATTGTACTTCGCATTTTGAAGCTAATCCTGATGCAGTAATATTTTTTGCTATATATCTTGCCATGTAGCATGCGGATCTATCTACCTTGGAAGGATCCTTACCTGAAAATGCACCTCCCCCATGCCTGCCCATCCCACCATACGTGTCAGCTATTATCTTTCTCCCAGTTAATCCCGTATCACCTACGGGGCCACCAATAACAAATCGGCCAGTTGGGTTTACAAGAAATTTAGTAGAATTATTTATCAAATCATCACAAATAGGTTTTATGACCCTCGAGGTAACCTCTTCCCTCACTTGGGATATTGAAACATCTTCCGTATGCTGAGTCGAAACAACAACTGTATCAATTTTCTTTGGAACGGAATCTTCATAGATAACAGAAACCTGGGATTTTCCATCGGGACCTATCCAATCTAAAGTTTTTTCTTTTCTAACCGTTGCTAATTTCATAGTTAATTTGTGTGCCAAAGTTATGGGCAACGGCATAAGCTCGGCAGTTTCACTCGTTGCGTATCCAAACATTAACCCTTGATCACCTGCACCCTGTATGCCGTTCTCATTATTAGAAACACCCATAGAAATGTCAGGGCTTTGTTCATGAATAGAAGTTAAGACAGAACAGCTGTTTCCATCAAATCCATATTTTAACCCATTATAACCTATATTCTTCAATGTGCTTCTAACAACCTCCTGAGTATCAATTTTTGCCTTGGAAGTTACCTCTCCGGCAACAAATACAATCCCTGTAGTTGTCATAGCCTCTACTGCTACTCTGGAATCTGGATCCTGAGAAATTAATTCATCAAGTATTGAATCAGAAACCTGATCACATATCTTATCTGGATGCCCTTCAGTCACACTTTCTGAAGTGAAAAGATAACGCTTTCCCATTTTTGTTTACGTCAATTCCCAAGAATGTCTCTTTTTTTAGAGATCCTTTTCTATTTTGATGAATAACACATTGTTTCCTCGAATAACTACTTTCCCATAATTTGCAACAGCATTTGTGCCATTAAATTCTTCTGCATCCAATAGTATTAAATTCATATATGAATCTACATTATTCATTCGACCTCTGTACTCCAACTCATTTTTAAGTCTGACAGATACTTTCATATTTAGTGAGCGTTGTAAAATTGTTAACGGTCTTTTTGGTTGCTGTGGGGATGATGACATATTAGGTTATCACTTTTGTTTTCAAAAAATAAGATCGACAATAAAAAGTTTCTCCCGAGATCTCTGAGATTGTATATAAATAATTAGAGTTTAGTTTAATGCGCATAATCACAACAGGGTCATCTTCAATTGATGAGGTACTAGGAGGGGGAATCAGAACAGGTTTAATTACAAATATTTTTTCTGATTCGAGAGAAGCCAAATCTAGTATTTGCTATTCATTATGCGTCAACGCGGCGAGATGCTACAAAGACTCATCCATAATATTTGGTGATACACAAGGATTTTTCCGGCCAGAGAAAATTCTTTCATACATCAAAAACAAACAAGATTCAGATTCTATACTTCATCAAATAAGAAGATTGAGGATATTGTCAACAAATGTCCAAATGGTGCTTGTCGATTATTCCCTAAATTTGCGTCCGATACTAATAATTATTGATAATTTCAGTTACTTATTTTTAAACGAAAAGAAAAAATCAATGTCAATACAAATTCGTCTCAGAAAGCACCTACATGATCTCGCCATAAATGCAATTAATAATGATATAGCGATAGTTATTACCAACTTGAACTCATCAAAAAGACAAAACAAGGATTCAGAGGACATATTTGAAAAAAAAATTCTTCCATATAACGAATTATTGTATAAAACCATATCTAATCTTGTTCATGTGGTTTTAGAACTGAAGACAGTAAAGGTCGAGGAATCTAGATTCTCTGCAAGATTGTTGAAACCTTTGGCAGCTACAAGATCCTATTTCATAGCCCGCCCAGATGGTCTTTACGACTGCGGATGATATTTCTTGTTTAATTGCATATTTCATTGGATGTGTTTCCAATTGTCTTCAACATCTAGATAATTATTCAAACTTTATTGAAAATTGCAGAATCGCATAAGTAAGAATTATATCCTGAGGTTTAATTATTATACCGACGTATCAGATTTTATGTAAATTGCACTGAAATATTTTATATTTCGCATTATATTTACAATAGCAGAAACATTTATTAATATTTTTTTTTACGATATATGATAAAAGGATGCTAATGGAGAACTTCCATATCTAAGTCTAAATCGATAGGGAGTACGACTCCATTCCATCTTCTTGGAAGGTTAAAATCTATATTAAAGAATTATTATGTTTGGTAAGTGGATAAACTGGAAAAATTGATTGAGATGCAAAGGGGTCTCGCGTCTGCGTTGGCATCATCAAGATACCCTTCAAAAACTGAAGAGAGGATTTCATTTCTCTGTACTGCAATTACACATGAAGCTATCGAACTTCAAAGATTAACGAATTGGAAATGGTGGAAAAATCCGACCGAGTTTGACTTTGAAGAGGCAAAGGAAGAATTGATAGATATTTGGCATTTTCTCCTCCAGGCAACTATCGAATTAAACATGACACCAGACGATATTCTAAAGTACTATTCAAAAAAGAACAAGATAAACAAGAAAAGAAAAAAAATGAACTATTAGACTAATCTATCTAGATACCACCTTATTGAATTCAGATTTGTCTCTTCGATAAGATTATGTATAGTAACACGATCTCTAAACATTTGCACATCTTCATAGGACGACATTAGATGAGGATAAGGGCTTTTTGACATGATGATTTTACCTTCCCTTGTAATTCCATTAACCATTAGTGCAATTAATGAATTGCCCGGTCTATGACCGCGTCCGTCTTTGCCACATACGATCAAATGAACAAGTTCTTTATTTGTGAGACAATATTTTATGAATTTATCAATTCCCTTATTTTCAGACAGTAGTCTGCGGACAATAGCAACTTTATTCATCAGTTTAGTATCATTTGAAATTTCCATCACTAATTTGATACTGGATAAGGTACATATTGCGAATCTGCTTTCATTTCCTAGGTAATACTCCTGTCTGATTGGAATTAAGTATTTACGTATTTCTCCAATACAATTTTCAATTTGTTTGTAAATCAAAAACAGACCCACATCGAAAAATTCTTTCTATCTTATATGCCCCAACTAACCTTAGTTTTAGGACTTACCACTACGAATGGCGCTTCACCGTGTTTCCATGGGCTGTCTCTAACCCAACCAAATCTGTTATAAAACAGATCATACAAATTTTCAAATTTTTTACCCTTATGAACGAATTCAGTGACCCCCCGACTAACTATTGCCCTATTGTTATTATTTTCCGTAGTATCTACAACTAATGATATTCTGTTATTTTTCTTTAAATTGGCGTATTTTTGCGTATTGTAGTCGGTCGCGAAATAAAATTTTCCCTCATCAAAAATATATGACACGGGAGTGACGTGTGGCAAATTGTTGTTGCAGGTTGCAACTCTACAAATTTCATTTGATTGTAGAAATTGAATTTCACTTCTACTAAAGGACACACCATTCATAATTAGGGATTATAATAAACGCAATTTATGATTTTTTAAACAACCAGTAGGAATATGTCAATATGCCGAAAGATTCATTAGAAATCTGCTTAGAGCGATTCAGAAACGTCCAATCAGTGTACTGAGTTGACTTATTGAATAATATCTAAGTAACCCTTGATATGATATAAAGTGTCATTGCGGTAATCATAGATGGATAAAGAAAACACACCAAATGATGGCATTGTGATCGTATACACAGGTAATGGAAAGGGTAAAACGACGGCCTCTTTAGGAGTAGCACTTAGGGCAGTAGGTCATGGACTCAAGGTTTGCATGGTTCAATTCATCAAAGGGGAATGGCACTATGGTGAACTCAATAGTCTAAAGAAACTAGAACCAAATTTTGAATTGATAGTGGCAGGAAAAGGATTCATCGGAATTATTGATGATGATCATGATTTTGGAGAACATGTAAGGGCAGCAAAAACTGCACTGGATATTGTAGAACAGAAAATGTCTCTTAATACTTTTGATATTATTATTTTAGATGAAATTAATTATGCAGTGCATCTTGGACTGTTACAGTTAGGTGAAGTTATGAGGTTAGTTAAAAATCGTCCAAAGCATCTATCATTAATTCTGACAGGAAATTATGCCTGTGAAGAAATCATCTTATTGGCAGATCTAGTTACTGAAATGAAAGAGATAAAACATCCTTACAAAAAAGGAATAAAGGCTAAAAAGGGTATTGATTTTTGAAAAATAATCAGATTATAAGCAAACTTAAAGTATAGTACCAATGTGCGTATTTTCTAAATGGTCACTGATATCAAACAACTACCTGAAGCAGGTGATCTGGTAATTGCAACCGTGAAGGAAGTTACGGGTCATGGAGCTTACGTGTCTTTAGATGAATACCAAGAATTAACCGCCTTTCTTCATATATCTGAAATTGCAACAGGATGGATTAGGAATATAGAGAGATATGTAAGACCCAAACAAAAGACTGTTCTTAAGGTCATAAGGGTAGACAAATCAAGGGAAGAAGTAGACCTTTCTCTCAAACAGGTATCACGTGAAGAAAGAAAATCTAAACTAATCGAAGTAAAGAAGAGTGAAAAGGCTTCTGCCTTCATGCATATGATTCGAACTAAAACTGGTATGAGCGATGATAAGGCTAAAGAGCTTCAGGATACAATATTGCAAAAATTTGAGTATCTATATGATATGTTCGAAACAGTTGCCTTTAAGGGAATTGACTCTATAAAGTCGCTTGATATTACTGACGAGGTAAGAGCAGCAATAGCGGAAGAGAGCAAAAAGATCCAGATCCCTAGTGTTGAAATTCGAGGGGTCATAGAAATTAATATAAATGAACCACACGGAGTTGAGATTATAAAGAATGCTCTATCCTCAGCAGAACTAAATAAAAATAACACTTCAATTGAGATTTCATATATAGCTGCTCCGCGTTATCGGATAATTGCCAAAGCAGAAAACTACAAAATTGCTGAAAAGACGATGAATAATGCTATTGAGAAAATTTCTAACTCGGTAGGAAAAAAGGTAGGACTATTTAATTTTATCCGAGAAGATTCTAAAAAAAATCGAAGATGACGAAAGATTATGAAACGAATATTACGAAAATGTAGTTTTTGTAAAATTTATACACTAAATGAAAAATGTACTAATTGCAATAATCCGACTCTTGATCCACATCCGCCAAAGTTTTCCTTGGAAGATAAATATATAAGATACAGAATAGAAGGAAAATATTTGAATTCAAACTAAATAAAGAGCCAGAAAAGTAATTTTGTGGCCATCATAGAAACATTTGATTTTTCAGGGAAAACTTGACGTTACATTACCGCTGTTGTTGGCAGTGGTGTTAGAGCTTTGATTATTCAATACACTGCTTGCTGCGTCTATCACCTGCTCAAGAGAAGATGAAGACGAATTTCCTTTACTTGCAGCAGCGTCCAGTACCTCTTGTAAAGATGTAGATTGTCCTCCGCTGATAGCTTGAATGACTTGGTTGACAACCTGTGATGTTGTGTCTGAGCTATTTGTCACGTTTAAAACATAAGGTATCGCATTATTGGTATTTGAATCAGTAACATTTTGAATATTAGTCAAATTGGCAGTGGATGTTCGATTTGAGTTATTACCCGAGGTATTTTCTGAAACCTGCGCGTACACACCAACATTCAGATCTATATTTCCTGAATAGCTAATCAAAAACAACACGGACCCACATATAATAAGCAAGGCATCTTTTTTATCTATAATCATGCAATATTCAACGATACTCTACATTATATGAATTTCGAAACAATATGAAATTTTTGTGGGACTTTAAAAATTCAAATTAACTTGAACTTTTCTCAATTATTCCCAGAGCCTTTCTCCAAAGGTTATTTTTTTATTGAGTAAAAAATTACCCAATGATGCCATACACACGGCCAAAATTAACGCAGAGGCATATTGAATGTGGGAATACTCAACAAAGACAAAAACTAACGTTAGTTGAATTATGGCACCAAATGTACATAGTGCAAAGAAAGATAGGTATTGTCTTGAGACATGCATAATGGAAAAATTTTTGTCCTCAAATGTCCAAACCTTATTCAATAAAAAGTTAGTAGTAATAGAGAGAACTATTCCGAAAATAGTAGCCTGAATATACCATAAGTTTGAGACCACATTTGAAAGTAAAAAAGAAACAATATAGTTTAAAGCGAGCCCACTCGCACCTACGGTAAAGAATCTAGCAGTCTTTGATAAGAAAGGTATTGACCGATGTTTCCGTTGCTCTTTAGTAACCCCATCACCTTGCACCTTTTTTGAATTTTTACTATGGCAATATAAGTTCCAGACCGCATGGAAGTAATCCAAAATTAGAATGAACTCTAATTTTTTCACACTATACACAAATTTCTGCTGAAATGGTATCTCTGTGACGACAACATTATTGTTATTTTTACTTCTTACCTTAACTAGTATTTCAAGCAATATCTGATTCCCCTTACCATCTATCTCTATATTTTTAACAACTTCTCTGGGGAGGGCAAAACAACCCGACAATGGATCCTGTACATCGCTTATGTTTAACCCATGTCTAGCAATAGTTCTTGCTCCAATGCTAATTAAACGCCGTGCAAATGATAATTTTTGCATTGATGCCCCCTTTGTATAACGTGAAGCAACTATGATAGAATTGGGATGCTTTATCATCCCAGAAATTATCTCGGCAATAATTTTTTTAGGATAAGGGAAATCTGCATCCATTACCAAGATAAATTTCCCTGCTGAAAATTCTATACCCTTTAAAATAGCAGAAGCAAAACTATCCTTTACGCTAAAATAAGTAACACTTTGATTATAATTACTAGTAGTTTTATAGACTTTAGTCCTTTCATATTCTTCTATTGAATGTAAATTGGTAGCAGCGGCAATGTTATTAGAATTATACTGAACCACTATTATCTCAGTCGAAATTTCCTTTGGGATGATGTCCCTGATTTCTTCCCGCAATTCGTATATTGGAGTCTCATGCTGAGTTGGTAAGATTATTGAGAGAGTGCATGAGCCTAGAATTTGATTATTCCGCTGAATGTTATTATCTTGCAAATTTAACATAGAATTAAATGTAATACTCATGCTTGATATCTTATTAATATTTTCATAGGCAAAAAATGAAGACCCATGATTGTTAGGGGCAGAGCCAATTTGTATTTGTATAATACCCGCGAGATGTAAATTATCGACACTCCAGTTCTACCACAATGAATTTTGTATGAATTGACAGATACAATTGTCACATGAGAAAAAATGAATGTAACCATATGTTAGCACATTTTGTTTTTAATATAGCTGACATGTGCCAGTTTAGGTATTACCTGAAGTCATGTGACAATATCATAATTTGCGTTCAAAATGCAGAGTTCTAATTGTGGCCGGTTGTCCATAATAAGTTTTATGCTAATCAGCCAGTTGCAAAGATAATTACATGACATATCCATTAAAGATTTATTTTCTGAATTAGTGCTGTTGATTAATAATGGATTCGCTAGAACATTTTAAATTCGATTTTAAAGATCAGATAAATGGATTAAATCAGATTTCTAGTAAAAAGA
This sequence comes from Nitrososphaeraceae archaeon, assembly GCA_036566445.1. Classification (GTDB taxonomy): domain Archaea; phylum Thermoproteota; class Nitrososphaeria; order Nitrososphaerales; family Nitrososphaeraceae; genus TA-21. The sequence goes on along the minus strand of DATCWH010000024.1, from coordinate 29,863 downwards.
AACGTGAAGATTGTATCTACATAGGATCAGGGGACTCCTATGTTGCTGGTTTGATTGCAGAGTATCTATCAGATCATAGGTGCAGATGTTACAGTCCTTCAGATCTGATAAGGTCAAGATTTCTATTTGAGGGTACTTATTATTTTATTTCAGTTACGGGTAAAACTAGATCAAACATAGAAATTGCGAGGCGTGCCACGAAAGCCGGGGCAAGAACGGTAGCTGTTACGCTAAACACAAGTAGTGAACTTGCTCTGGCTTGCAATGATATCATCCCGCTTGAAATTACCTTGACCGATAATACCACGAGCTTTAGCACTTTTACAGCGAATGTTGTTACATGTTTGCAACTTGCAGGAATCCTAGTTCCACGAAAATTTGAAACTTGGCACGAGAACGGCATAAAACTATCCGCAGATTCTAGATCTGTTCGACTTCCAAAAAATGTACTTCATATTCTTGGCAATGATATACTTTATCCTATCGCTTTATACACATCTCTCAAAATGACAGAATTCTTTGGAATAACTACTATAGCAAACAAGTTGGAGGAATTTTGTCACTCGCCAGTATTTGGTGTCAAACCTTCTCACAATCTGTGGATCTTAGGCCAAAATGAAACCGCCATTGGCCAGAAATTAGGGAAATTGGATAATGAATTTAATTATTTTGAATTGAAAAATTCTGATATTCTTTCCAAATTGTTTGAATCAATATTTTTCTTGCAAAGTTTTATTCTACTATTGTGTGAGAGGTATAAGCAGAACGAATTGAAATATGTTGAAATGAAAAAAGTACTAAAAATCTCTTGTGATATTATTTATAAAGGATCTGCCCAATACGAAATTCATTCGGTATGAAATTATAGAATAGCCTAGGCTATTAAATACTTGTTCATAAATAAGCAGTCTTACATACCTGCGCAATAAAATGGTTACAAAATTCATATTAAGTAATCATCGAAAACCAGTCGCGCAGAAAAAATTATTGTATATTACTGTTCTTTGTATCAGAAACATAGATATTTAATCAGAATCTATTATTGTTTATCGTATTGTCAAAAGCTGTGACAATGATTATAGATGATATGGTTGGTTCTTTATCTCCATCAGATAAAAATCAATCGTTCATCTTTTTATTATGCTTACAGTTTGAAATTATTAATACATCTCTATAGAAGTTTTCATCTTGACTAAAAATAAAAAAATGAGGTTTGTAGTTTTGATCCAGCTGTGCTGACATTGTTGCTACTTATTGAGGATTGCATCCACCACTTGGATTACTAACGAAGCAGTTGTTCTTCAATAGTTCGTTTCCGTTAATGTTGAGTGGCAACCCGTCGGCATTATTTATGTCGACATCATTCTTTAGTACATTGTTATACAGTATCGTATTCTTTGTACTTTGTGCGTCTACGAATATACCATTTCTGCTTCCACCAATTGAGTTGGCATCTACTTGAGATCTGTCTGTATTGACAAGCGTTACGCCTGCGAGATCATTGCCAGTCATCATATTGGCGTGTATCTGAGCTCCAATGGATGAGTGTGAGGCCACCCCGATTGTATTTGGACCAATAAAGTTCTGTTCAACAGTAGTTCCAATAGAACCTGTCATGAAGACTGCTATCTTATTTCCTTCAAATGTGACTCTATGGATATTAGTATTCTCAGAACCAGTTATCAAAACTCCTGCTTGGAAATTACGAATAGCGCCAGAACCCTGTATAGCTACACTATTTGAGTGGGGTACTGCTATACCTACTTTGGAACTGCTGTCTCCTGGTCCGCTGATAGAGTATCCATTCAAATTAATGATTGTGCTATCTCCTCCGACAATTAATCCATCTCCTGTGCAGTCGAGATTTGCAGTTAATGTCACGTTGCCATGAACTACCTGACCACACGCGGGACTTGACAATACTTCCTGTGCTAGTACTGGTTGCATTGAATTCTGTATATTTATTCCACTGATAGTAGCTAGTGCTACTAACATTGTTGCTAAGATGTATGACATTGTTTGTTGCATCCATTATAGGGCTATATGACTAACTATTTAAATCGAACTCATCTTTCTATTGTAACTAAGTTGCAGTATAAGTAGTTCTTCTACTAGATACAATAAATATTAAATTCTTTCATAATGGTATACTTTTACTAAATTTTTTAGCAAACATTTGCTTCCTTTCCTAGAAACTGTACCGATTCCTGCAAGCCTATTTTGAGAGTAACTAATAATATTACCAAGAATTCTTGTTGAATGCTTGGAATTATCCATTGATACTGATATTTGAATTAACCTATATCATATCTATGACCAGTTGATCTAATCAGATTATTTTTCTAGCTTGATTTTACTCCTTAATAATTCAAGAACACCATTTTCTGAAATAACATGAAATTGAACTTATATTGATTCGTTATTTATTATAATTTTCAGTTATTATTTTTCATACGAGTTAAATTATCGTTAAATTAATGAACCTGCTTCAATTACCAATTCTAATTGTATATTCTATCGGATTTGTTTCCAGCATGTTTGAGGGATGAAATCACGGATTTACAATTGATTATCAACAAGAAATATAAGCAATTTTTATCTCAAAGATAACGTGAAACTGGCTATAGTTGGCGCTGGAGTAGCAGGATCCTATCTTGGAAATCGTCTTCAAGCAGATGGCCACCAAATAGAGATCTTCGAAGCTTCAAGAAAAGAAGCACATTGGCCAGTATGTGCATGGGGAGCTTCAAAAAACATGCTGGAGACATTTTCCAAGGACGCAGGGCTAAATTTTGACGATTATGTTCTTCATCGTGGAAAGAAATTAAGAATGGACCTTCCTGATGAAAAAATAGAATATTTAGATCTTAAGGGGTTGGTCACATACGACAAATACCACTGGGAACGTGATCTCTGCCAAGGATTAAAGATAAACTATGGTTATCATTGTACCCAAGAATCAGATATTCTTTCCAATTTTGACTACGTTATAGATTGTACTGGATTTCACAGATCTCTCCTTCCCAAATCCCCTCATGATTTTATTATACCCTCGTACGAATTTCTCGTAGAAAACGTTAGTGGAGTTGAAGAATTTTACGTGATAGGCTACAAAGGAGCTAGAGGCTATTTCTGGTTTTTTCCATTAGGAAACGGACGAGCCTATATCGGAGCCGGTGATGTTGATAGAAAATATTATGGAATATTAGAATTCTTTGAAAAAAACCCTCGTGCTCATGTATTGAGAAAAATTGGGAGGCCTATAAGACTCTCTCCTCCAAAACGCATGCTACCTTTCCATAATGATAACATAATAGGTGTTGGTGAATCAATAGGATGTGTCTTTCCTTTGCTCGGCGAAGGTATTATTCCTTCTCTAATTTGCTCTAATATCTTCATAGATGTTTTAAATAAAGATTCAACCTTTGATGCAGGACTCTACGAAACGATGATTCTTAAAAAATTTGGATATTACGACGACGTTTACAGAATAGTGAGATTAAAGATGGATGGAAAACTCAATTCTATTAAGCACCTCAAGTTACTCATGAGTATGTACAGAAATATGAAAAGAGAAGAAAAACGATTTGGATTTGGTATTGATTTTGAACAAATGAATAGACTATTGAAAGCACTCTAGCACTATGTCAAATTTAGTTGCCGGTGTCCATGGTAGTTCTTCCATTAAGATTTGACACCTTTCTTCAAATAATACTTGTTTTTTCCATTTAGCCATTTTCAGCGAATTTGTTGCAAAATCAATTTATTCAGGTGCCATATTTGTTCAACATTTCTTTTTCTCATTATGGAGTATTTATTGAGAAAAATATCGAATAGGTCCTAATGGAACGGAATATATTTGTAAAAGGCAAACAATAACTCTAATTATGTATGCTTCATTTGGTTCAGATTGGCTTAGGAGACGCTGGCTAGACTTTCGCAATGGACATAGTATATACCTTGTTTTTGCAATGACTTTTGCTAATTTTATAACAATTCAGTATACACTGTTGATCGAACAGCTTCCATTTATTGCTGGGGTTTTTGCTAGTATATGGACTTTTGCGATATTGTTTATTTTGATTTATGTGCCGCTGAGTATTGTATTAGGATATTGGCATAGGAAAAGTCAATGGAAAGTCGAACAGGATGCCTTGTTTAGGGAAAATAAAGTAGGAGCAATAATGTGGATGTACGTAATTGATCTTATAGAGGGTAATGTAAGTGAAGAGGACAAGAAATTGATGAAAGAGTCTCTACTTAAAATCACAAGAGGAGAAACACGATTGTACGGAACTAACAAATTGTCAAAGAACGACAGAAAGATAAAGGATAGTCCTGACAAATAATTTGTGATGACTTGGTAATTAGAACCAAATTAATTGTTCTTCTCCAAAGTTAGTAAATGGATTCTTCTTGACTGAATCGTTCCAGCAAAAGATGTTTATGGTTCATTATTTTCATTATATCTGTGGGAAGTTACTATGTGATTGTGACCTGCCGGAATTCTGAAAATGAAATTGAAAATGCTATCAATTCGTTGCTGATACAGACAATTAAACCCAGATACATTATGGTTGTTGATGATGGTTCAACTGACAATACACATAAAATACTAGAAGGACTAAAATTGAAAAATGATAACATCTATGTTATAACAAATCCTGACATGGGATATGATATTGGAAGGGTGGTGAAAAATTGGAACAGTGCGATAAATCTTGCAAGGGATCTAAATTTGGAAATTACAGATTATCACATGATAAGTACCGATGATACCCATTATGAGGAGTCCTACGCGGAGAAGATAATGAGCAAAATGGATGGTGATGATAGAATAGCCGTATCTTCAGGAAACTATGATGATAATAGTTATAGTACTCCACACGGAGCAGGAAGGTTTGTCAGGAATTCTTTCTTTAATAATGTTCTTGGTCGCTATCCAGAAAAAATGGGATATGAATCTGTCATCTTACAAATGTCATTATATCATGGTTTTAAAAATATAGTCAATTACGACGCACGCTTTTCACATACAAGACAATTAGGAACTAACCACCATTTCTATGAATTTGGCGCTAGCATGAGAACGCTTGGATATCATCCACTTTTTGTAATAGGCAGATTCATGCAATGTTTTTTGACGGGAAAGCCAATGGGAAGACTAGGCGCAATTCAGATGTTGTATTATTACCTATCGTATAAACCAAAGGAGGCGGGATATGATAGCATGTATGACCCAGAAATTAGAAAAGCAATAAGAGTAAGACAGAAGACAAGGATGAAGCAAATATTCGGATTAAAAGATTGATACATAAGACTACCAATATTATAAAATTCTTTAATCTTCTTGTTAATTAAAAATAATTAATGGTTACGAATTTAGACGAATTTAGATGATGAATGCAAAAATAAGTGGACATTTATATTTTATTTATAGTAATTTGTTATAATAAATGAAAGTAGCCTCTATTGTAGGAGCTCGACCTAATTTTGTTAAAATGGGACCCGTCCATAAATCCCTAAAGAGTTCAGGAATCGAGCATCTGATAGTTCATACTGGTCAACACTACGATTATGAAATGTCCGACATCTTCTTTACCGATTTTGAACTTCCCAAACCAGATGTTCACCTAGGTGTAGGATCCGGGAGCTCGTGCTTCCAGATCGGAGAAATAGTCAAACGTCTAGAAGCAAAGCTTACAGATACCCACATAGATTTTGTTCTTGTTTATGGTGACACTAATTCAACCTTAGCTGGAGCCATATGTGCAAACAAGTGTGATATAAAATTAGGACATATAGAGGCTGGATTGCGTAGTTATGATTCTACAATGCCTGAAGAAATTAATAGAATTTTAACAGATCATCTAAGTGATTATCTATTTTCTCCAACTCAAAATGCTGTCAATAATCTAAATAAGGAAAGAACAAGAGGCAAAGTATACTATACAGGAGATGTGTCGGTTGAAATTATAGACAAAACTAAATTAATTTCTAAAAAATCGGAGATACTTGATATACTGGGTCTGAAATCAAGATCATATTTGCTAATTACAATGCACCGCGCGGAAAATACCGGTTCAAGGGACAATTTAATTCAGCTCTTAAAGACCTTCGAAGCACTGGTTGATAATACAATTGTATTTCCTATCCATCCTAGAACAAAGAAAATGTTCAAGACTTTTGGTTTATTAGATAGACTCCTAAAATGCTCCAATGTTAAAATGTTACTCCCCGTAGGATACATAGACTTCATAGCGTTGCTCCAAAACGCCTTAAAAGTCGTTACTGATTCAGGCGGAATTCAAAAAGAGGCATATTTACTAAAGGTACCTTGCATCACGATGAGAAAGAATACTGAATGGGTGGAAACTATCAAAGGAGAATGGAATATCCTTAGTGGACTTGATAGTAAGAAAATAGTTAATGCAGTACGAAGACCGTCACCAACTTCTAAATACTCAAAATCTATATTTGGTAGTGGCAGAACATCTCAAGTTATTAATGAACTAATTTCCAATATCATCAAATAACAAATCAATTTATCTCATCTTTTTACGAGCAAAAATGGAGAACTAGGCCGCTGGTTAAAAGAATAAAATATTCGTTATGTTTACGAGATGCACATAATCTAGTCCTATTATGAATCTATTTCTCAAACATAGATATAATTAAATCAAATATAGCATTATCCACAATCAACATAATGGGATCATCTTACGCTCCTCGTTTTGGAGTATCGCTTGGGTTGACAATATTGCGGGAGTCATGGAGAGCTCTAACTCAAAATAATATGGACTTTCCGGAAGTGTTTGAAGATTACGACAAGTACCACTCGGCTATTAACACCGGTAATTTATCAAGGGCTAAACTGGTAGAGGACTGGATTGATCCACACACGGTGGTTCTGGATGTTGGAGTTGGGGATGGAATAGTTTCAGAATATCTGATAAAGAATAAACAAGTGAAGGTAATTGGACTCGACATTTCAGCTACTGCATGCGAAAAAGCAAGACAGCTTGGAATTCAAACCGAAATACGTGATATCACAAATGGGTTAGGTCTTGCCGACGATACTTCATATGATTACATATTATTGCTCGAAGTAATCGAACACACCGCATATCCCCAGAGAATTCTGATTGATGCAGTGAATCATGCAAAAAAGGGTGTTATAGTAACCATTCCTAATAGCGCCTACATAAAATGGCGAATTCAAATGTTAAGAGGATATGTACCAAGACAATCTTTTACACATTTGCACTTCTGGTCTGTTAAGGATTTTGAGCTTTTTTGCAAAGAAACAAATATTCAAATCCTGGAGTTCAGGACTTTTTTACCCAAACATATGATGAGATTTCGAAATCTACTGGCGTGGCAACAATGTTGGTTGTTATCCCCAAAGAAGACAAAAATTTAACTGCGCATAAAGTATCTAGTTACTCTATTACAAAACGTAGAATGGGTTATATGAAAATTAGGCAGCCTGGGTATATTTACATTGCACATCAGTCGTCCAATAGTCGATTTTACATTATCATAACATGCCGAGTTCTTTGTAAATTGCAGAGATTTGAGAAACTACATTTACGGCATCATGTTCTGGAGGCAGACCATAACGAAATTGTAGTTTAAAATCCAAAACTCGGAGCCCGGATGCAAGCGCTTGCAGAGCCGTACTACTTAGATTCTCTAAAACAGTATCATTAACATATCTAATATCTACATACGTACGGTATGCCCTTATTAAGTCAGGAATGTCCGCGTACATTACTGGATTCTTGGTTCTATCATGAACTTCGATATTGAGATTAATGTGGTTCTTCTTACAGTATTCAAGTGCCCACTGTATGTTTGTCACCTCTGATTTTATAGTCAATGCATCTTTCAATTCACCATTTGCATTAGTGTCAGGTCTAAAATGTTCAGTATCAATAGGAATCGGAATATGAATTGCGTTGCTTACCAAAGATAACAAATCAGGAGTAGACACACATACCGCATCAGCTGATTTCTGAGCCCTCCCATGTCCAATCTTTTGCCTATACAATCTTTTTAGTCTAATTGCAGTATCTGATAATCTTGATCGATGCGGAAGCTCTTGTTTATTCAATCCACGAATGTCTGTACCATGATAATGCAGAACGATCTTTTTTGACTTGTCGAATTTCTTGCGTAGTTTAAACAGAATGTCAATGTATCCATGGACATGAATTATGTCGGCTAATTCTCCTTCCTGTAGGCATCTTTCAGTAAATTTACTATATGTAACATTGATTAGATAATCTTTATAGAAGTCATAAATTCCATATTTGTCTTCAACATCCATATTCCAGATCACCTTCGAGTCATGTCCTTGCAATCGTTGATATTTTGCATATATGCATGCTACACCTGCTGCGTCGAGTATGTGCAGTATGCGCATATTCTAATGAATTAGTGTATCATATAATAACCTAGTATGTTAGTTTGATAACATGTAACTGACATGTCTAGATAAATATTAAGAGCTAATTATTCATGAAAAATGCCTAATTAGATGATTCTTGAACAATTAGCCTCAATCCTTTGCCTATGTCGACAGTTGGTTTCCACTTAAAAGTCTTGGAAACTTTAGTTATATCAGCTCTCATATCAGAAATGTCATCTACGTTTGTTTTGAAAGATTGAATAGCTATTTTCCTATCCAGTAATTTGGCAAGGCTCTGTGCAACTTCTTTGAGACTGTAGCTTGTTCCGTATCCCGCGTTGTAAATATTATATCCATTTGGGAATTCACGCAGTATTATTTGTAGAAGGAGAACAAAATCAGTAACAAAGAGGAAGTCCCTCTTTATTTGTTCTCCAGAAAGTTCAACTATCGCATTTTTCTTGATTTGTTGAATAATGGATGGAATAAAGGAACGATCTCTAGAGTCAGGACCGTACACGTAAAATGGACGCAGTATCACGATATCGATCCCAAAATCATGAGAATAATTTTGACAAAGTTCCTCAGCGAGTAATTTGCTTCTATTATAAGGAGAATGGGGATTTACTACGTGCTTCTCATCAATAGGAAGGTACTGAGGTTGACCATAGACATAAGTGCTTACATAAATAAATTTTCTAACGTTCCTAATTCTAGCAAATTCAAGTAAGTTCAAAGTTCCCACAATATTAGTGAAGTAAGTTTGGTAAGGATTTTTCATTGAATCTAGGATGGATGTCTTCGCAGCAAGATGCACTACTGCTTCAACATCTTCAATAGTTAGTATCTTTCCTAAATTAGTTACATCTAATTTATTTCGCTCTTTGCCGTGCGTAACAACTCTAATGCCATTTTCTCTTAGAGACTTACACAGATGCTTACCAATAAACCCTCTACTTCCGGTGACAAGTACTTTATTGATTTTCATAACGTGATGATTGCTCTAATAGAGCCATAACTCTGACTTGTAGTTTTTATACCAGTCTATTAGTAACGTGAGTCCTCTTTCAAACTGAAACTGTGGCTTGAATTCTAGCATTTTCTTTGCCTTTGAAATGTCGGCGACAAGCCGTTGCACTTCAACCGGTCTAGGTTCAACATGAATTGGTCTCAATTTTTTATCATTTGAACCGTGTTTGATTGCTAATTCGGCAATCTCATTTATTGATATCTCTTTACCACTACCAAAATTTATACCATTTCTTCCTGGATTTCCTCTATCCCTTAAGACCTTATCGTATGCACTTACAGCATCTTTTACAAACATGTAATCCCTTGTCTGCTTGCCATCACCATAAATAATTGGGGGCTTATTCTGCAATACTCTGTTTATGAAAATTGCTATAACGCCCCCATAACCAGTATCTTTTTGTCTGGGACCAAAAAAATTGAAACACCGAATTATGTCAACGCCAAGATCATAGGTTTCATTGTAAGTATAACATAATCTATCAGCTGCAATCTTGCTTACTCCGTATGGGTGTTTTGCGGATAAAGGGTGCTGCTCATCCATGGGAGCATATTCTGCAGATCCATAAACTTCACTTGTCGATGAATACAATATTTTGCTAATATCATTCATCCTGGCAAACTCCAAAATTTTGAGAGTGCCGCCGAGATTAATTTTGAATGTTTCTTCAGGATTCACAATCGATCTATCGACATGAATCTGTGCTGCAAGGTGAATTATGGCATCAAAATCATTTGGCAGTTTAGAGTATATTTCATTCAGAGTTATATCTCCGCGAATGAACTTAAAATTCTTCTTGTGTAGAAGAGTGCGGATATTGTTAAGGTTACCGTTCATTAAATTATCAAGTCCGTATACCAGATGCTTATCAAGTACATATTTTTCAGATAGGTAGCTTCCTAAGAATCCTGCAGCTCCAGTTATGAGAATTTTCATGAGGCTTCTTGCACTCCTAGCTTGAAGGTGAACCTATTCATTTAATCTCCAGTTATACCAGTCTCTTTTAAAAATGTAATATTGACAAAAAGGTTTTTTTAAAAATTTTCATTTACATCATCAATTAATATTTCAGTAAATATCCCCTTTGGTCATTATATCAGCTGCAAGCAGGAATTGAAGTTCCTTTAATTATTGGGACTAAACAATTGAACGTCATTCTTCGTTGTATCCGCAACATAGACCTGGCCAGATGGATCGACTTCAATACTTTCCGGTTTTAAAAACTGACCCTCTCCATTCCCTTTACCTCCCCACTTAGTTATGAAGTTACCATTGTTGTCGAAAACCTGAACACGATGGTTTCCAGAATCTGTTACATATAGAAGTCTATCAGAACCGAATGCTATCACCGCTGGCTGATTTAACTGTCCATCTGCGTTGCCTTTGATTCCCCACTTAGTTATGAAGTTACCATTGTTGTCGAAAACCTGAATACGATTGTTTCCATAATCAGGTACGTACACATGGTCGTTTGAGTCTACAGCAACATCCCATGGTTGAACTAATTGACCATCTCCACTGCCTTTACCACCCCATTTTGTTATAAATTTACCATCACTTGTAAACTTCTGTATGTTTGCACTGTCTCTGTCACTTACAAAGACATTTCCCATTGAATCCACGGTTACGCCATGTGGATGAGTAAACTGTCCCTCTGCAGTTCCGTGCGAACCCCATTTTGTTATAAATTTACCATCACTAGTAAATTTCTGAACTCTCACATTATTTTGGTCAGTGATATACGCGTTACCATCTTTATCAACTTCGTTACCATGTGGGTGATTAAATTGTCCATCATTTGACCCTGTCGATCCCCAACTTAATATAAAATTACCGTCTTTGGAGAATTTTTTTATACTATTTGATTGTATATCGTTTACATAGAGACTCCCTTCAGAATCTATTTCAACTCCTTCCGGTTCGAAAATTTGGATTTCCGACGTACCTGGGGGTAAGTTTTTGACGAAAGTAAAATTAGAGATGGACGCTGATGAAGATACAAATTCTGTAAAGTTATTGGATGATGTAAGTAAAAAGCTAAGAACGAGTATAACAAAGACTATAAAAATTAATGCTGACATATACCCCAATCACTTTTTGCCTCCAATATACTTTTTGAATGACTGGATCGCTCCATCAGATATAGGCGTGAAAACTCACGTCCATTACATATGCATATACAAGTGAGTCGCCCTCAGTGAGATTGATAACGCTGGGAACACAATATGTGAACCCTTACATAGCATTAAATGTAGAAACAAATACTTTTTGGTACATGTTAATGTAACAAGTTTATAACAAAACAATATCATGATGCCCAAAGTATAAAATACATCAGTTAAATTGCCGCCTTTTTTCTCAAAATATGATTTAAAAGATTCTGCTCGCTAAAGTTCTAAGTCACCTTAGTGAAGAGATTAGACTACTCTTTCCATCTTGAGTTCTACTTTTCTGATTTACTTCTATATAGTAACGATTTCTTGCCACTAGCATCTATTTTTATTCTTTCGATCCATATAAGGCCGTATTTTTGGAGTTTCTTGATCCTTTTATAAGTTGAACTTAACGGAAGCTTGTTTTCAAGACTTATCTCTGATACACCCTTCGCGGAGTCAATAATCGATATAATGATACGATATGTGATGTCATCAGATAGTTCGTGCAGCAATAAGATGTCATCACCAGCAGTATCAAAGAAATTTTCTGTCGCCATATTAGGCTTACCTAATTAGGTTGGGCTAATATTTAAACGAGATCGATTATTTGCGTCGATTTATTTAGCAAATAAACATTAGATGGCATTCATAAATTAAATAAGGATTGCTCGTACGTACTACTATTTCCACACTGATTTTGTGATAATAAAATGATCCTTATCGGTGTTTTTCTATTTTCATAAAATGTACCCTCCATCGATGATCCATTATTTTCAATTATCTCTACATTAAGATAGCCAAACCTCTAGAACTGTCTAAAGGTGTAAGGTGCTTGCCCAGTAAGATTATGGAGATCTGCAACAAAATTGAAGGTTGAATTAATTTTAGAATCATTTTGCGATCCTTCAGCAACTGAATTCTCCGATTGTAGTGGTATGAACTAAAGTAACGATATTACTAATGTACAAAGAATATTTAGCGATGTCATTCCAGTCAAATTCATAAATCACTTCTAGTTCTTTTGTTAAGGAACATTTCAGAACAGAAAAATTCTAGTATTCATCTTTGCCAACTACTAATGCACCTGTATGCTGATACTACTTAAACAGTACGTCATTTCTATCTCATGAAAATCGTATGCTTGAATTAAATATTAGGTCAGCCAAATGTTAGTTGCCTAAAGAACTGGAGTATAGACATTGGCATCAGGACATGAGTGTATCTGCAATATGAGGGTACATGTTACGCACTCAAGTCAATTAATCACCTCCTACCCCAGCTAGAACGGCCCAGAGGGATCAAAGCAAGCTGGGTAGGCCTCTAAAAAGATCCATACAGCATACAGCAAAAGACAAACTCCAAACTAGACAATTATCCCGATATTACAATAGATGATAATATCAGCTAATGAACAAGATGATTGACTAGAGTTTGCTTATATTATTATTGGGTTCAGATCTTTTAAAGAGTGTGACATATTAACAAGTCATAGTTGGTTTGTTTATTAGTCTTAGTTTTACGAAGAGATTTCAGAAGGGAACGTTTGTCGTTTTTATCAAACCAATCCACTTGTACTGCTCAATAAAAAAACCTCTGAAAATAGTAAATGGCTGAAAATAGTAAATGGCGAAGCAAAGTGGTACGCAATGGAATATCATATTAATTGGGCTATTCATAAGAGTAACGTTACGATTGAATGATAAAGGTAAAAATGATTTTAGAAAGACCATTAATGCTCACTGAGTTTAAGAATCATTTTCTCAATTTTGAGAATCTCGATAACACTTAAATTAACCTCTTCGTTTTAGATTTCGTCATTATGAGAGCAATTATTTCTAGAATTACAAAATCTGATATCTTTGTTTCATGCTATGTTGCCTTAATGTTTGCAACCTTACAATGTTTATCCTTTAATTTAGTCGAAGCTCAAATGCCCAACCAATTAGAATATGTTTATAATATTGAACACATGAAGGGTCATCTTGAAAAGGCTGTTGAAAATAAAGAAAATGGAAACAATTCACTAACCCAGGCTCATATTCTCCATCCACTAGTAGAAATATATGATTTTATAGAAGCACCTCTTGCTGCCGTTGATAGTAATCTTAATACTTCACTATTTATTTCATTGGATGAGTTATCAAAAAATGTAGAGAAATTAGACTTGTCTCAATTTAAGGAAGAAACAGAGAGAGTGAATCAGATGCTAAACAACGCAATTGAATTAATTGTTCCAGAAGATAATAGTACCCTAACGCTGACAGTAGCCTCCTGGCTACTTGACGTTGCAAATACAGAATATGAGTCCGGTGTAAGAGATGGGAAAGTAACGCAAATCGTTGAATATCAGGATGCGAGTGGTTTCATATCAAGAGCAGAGTCCTTGGTCAATGATACATTGCCCATTCTTAATCAATCGATGAAAACTTCAGTAGATCAAGTCATGAGTTTGTTCCCGCCTTTAAATTCAAAGGTTCAAACCAAAGCCGACATCCAGACATCAATCAGTGAGATAAGGCAAAAAATATCTAATATGACTGGGATCTAGTAACCAGAAGAGCCAACTAGCGATGATCTGTCAGAAAAGCAAGCTTATCTCATTGATGGCAGGTAATGCATTCGATTAATTTTTGGAATAAAGGTGGAAGTTCTATAAAGTTGAGCTTACCCAAAACCAAATCGTTACTTGAAACCTTGGTACTGGAAGCCTTGCCATTCTTATTCTCTATTTCTTTTTCTATTATAAATTTGTTAAGGATTTTGCTGGCCTGATTCTCATCGAAAGTCCCAGTCAATTTTATGCGAATTTCGGTTACTGATATCTATATCTAGAAATCCAAAATTACCGGCAAAGTGTTTAAATAGTTAGGCGGTACTAAGGTGCGCATGGAGTTTACCGTATTGAGCATATCGCTAGCCATGTTGTTGTTCGGTTATGGATTTGGATTGAATGTTTCTAATGGACAGGAATCTGATGCAAAAGAAAGACAGCCAGCAGAAATAATCACTGAAATAAGATCCTTACTAAATCAAACTATGAAAGAATATCAGAACAAAAATTTTAGTGGCACTTCAGCTTTGGTTGAGGAGGCCTATTTGGAAAATTATGAATTCATAGAAGCTCCGTTGGCAGAACAAAATGAGACTCTAATGGAGGAAACAGAAGTAATGCTTAGGGAGGAGTTACGAGATCAAGTTGACGGAGAGGATCCAGATGCAGATGTCCAAACGCTTGTTGAAAAAATAAATTCCAATCTAAACCAAGCTGATATATTACTAGCAAACCAGACTGAAAAAAATTAGTTGAGGTTTTGTAATAATATATCGGAACATTGATAAACTTTTATGCACAAGTAATCCTTTCAACCTAGTTCAGATTGTGTGTTTGGAGTTTGTTTATGACTCTGTTCTGACGACAGGATGATAGAATGAGAATACTTCACTTATCAGATGATGGACTACCTGATTGGAGAGTTGAAAAAGCTGCACTGACTGCAAAGAAGAATGGACATGAAGTATTTTTTGGGGGCAGATTGATCAGCGATAGCCATGCTACTGCATTTTCAGAAATATACCCAATAAAGTGGAATGCTGCTGCGATGATAGGTGTTCCGTACTTTTACCATCGAGTTAAGAAACAAATAGAGCGATTGGTAAAAATTGTTAGGCCCGATGTTGTCCATTCCCACAATATTGGTTCTGCTAAAGTGTCGCACGACCTTGGTCTGCCATTCGTATTCGATGATCACGAATATTTCCGAATGCTTTCGATGGTCAATGCGGAAAATTTAAAGCTCCATGAGAGCACTCACCAGTACTCAGGGATACACAGAACCATTTACGGTATAAAATTAGCGTTTATAATGCGACGAAGTATTTCGAACTGGACTAATTGGGAAAGAGAATTGGTTTCTTCGGCCCCCACAATAACTGTTTCAGAACAGATTGCACATGATTTGAGGAAACTCAGAGAAGGAAGTACAAAAGACATATTTGTAGTACCTAACTTTCCATTGGAAGCAGAAACAACCGAATTTAGGGAGCCTCAGTTCCATGAAAAATTATCGTGCGTTTATGCAGGTGGTGACAGTAAATTCAAACAAGTTACCAATAGAGATATCTCAGGTCTGCCGAATCTCTTTATGAGTAGGGACATTGGGAATTTAACAATTATAGGATGGGAGCCAGAGTCATCAGAAAAATTCAAGGCAACCGGATTCCTTCCAAGAGAAATGATGTTCCATGAAATGATGGATAGTTCAATAGGATTGATACCCTGGAAGAAACACTGGTCTCATCCCCTTTTGAACCCAAATAAGGCATATGAATATGCACACACAGGATTATTTGTCATGGTAACATCAGATCTAACGTCCGTGATTCACACTTTGGGAGATAATTGCCTAACCTTTGAAGACTATGATGATTTGGCTTTGAAATTACAGCATTTTAAATCAAACATGGATGAATTATACAGGAAACGACTAAATATATTCAACTATGCTAGAAGTAATCTAATCTGGGAAAAATATGAGAGAAACATCATCAGTGCCTATAATTCGGTTTGAATTCTTGTTAATATAAGCATAAAGTCCGGCCTCAGCTATTTGTGCTAATAACAAAACAAAAATTCTTGACGCTGATGTTTCACAATGAACGTTTTGAACTCCATTCAAATGTAATGAACATTTTGTACCAGATTTCAAGGCTTAAAAATTGCAGCATTTTACTTATGTATCTTACGTCTTGAAATTCTTCAATTTGCTTTAATGAGCGTTCGTAAAAATCGGGGCTAATTACTTGGTCACGGAATATACTTGCATCGGATAGAGTTGAGGTAACAATTTCTTTTGCGTTACTTGACCAAAGTTTTTTTAAATCCATTCCAAAGCCAATCTTTGTATCAGATATGTTACCACTATTTAGATTAGAGAGAATCTTTCTCAGAGGAATTTTTCCCATGTTTGTTTTGCTGTTGAACTTGGCAGAAGGTGGAATATTAAAGGACATATCAATAATTTTATGATCTAATATGGGTGAAAGGCCAGTCACTGCATAATGGTTGAAAAACTTGTCATTAGTGGGAACAAAATCATAGATTAACTTTCCATGGTAATCTGCCAAAAAAACTTGATCCAACGGATCTAACTCATTATCAAAATACTTTCTTAATAATGAGTAAATCGAGGACCAATCAAATCTAATATTTTGTCCAAAAATTTTGTCTTGATCTGGGACCCAATCTCGTTCATGACAATCTAAATAAAAACGTACACGTTGTTTCCAACCATGATCATTGTCATGATTTAATAAATTCAAAAATTTATTATATCTAAAAGTATAACCACCAAATAGTTCGTCTCCACCATCTCCAGTAAAGAGAACATTTGAGAACTGTTTTGATCTCTCTATAAAGAAATATTGGTACAAATTCCATCTCGGCTCTTTAACAATACCTATCAATAAAGGTAAATTCTTAAGCGGGTTATCAACAGTAACGTTTAAAAAATCTGTATCTTTTGACTCGGCTATTTTCTTGGCATGATTTCCCTCACTTGTTTCATCAAAACTCACAGAAATACATTTGATATCTAATTTGGGATACTCATCCCTTATTAACGAGAGCATCAAATTAGAATCAATACCTGTACTTAGCGCAAGTGAAATTCTTTTAGGATCTAGACGAGCTATGTTATCTCTTATTGACCTCCTTAATTCATTCTCTATGTCTTCAGCACATGGATATGTATCGATACTTCTATTCTTAATTTGATTAATGTCTATTTGTGGTATAGGCGATTTAATTTCAGTCGTAGGATCATATCTTAATGTCAACATATTGCGAATATCAATCAACGCAAAATATGGTATTTCCCTACAATAAATTACTTGGGATCATTGATTCTTTAAACTCTTATTTCCTTCAATTCGCCCTGGGGTTATTAATGAAGCAATAAGCTGAGATATTAATCATAAAAAGTTAGAAATTCTAAAAATACAGAAAAAATAACCTCAAAATCTTAAATATAGACAGATGAAGAACCAACAGATGAAGAGCCAATGAGCAGGCACTAGAAACAAACCATGTCATAATGGAGCTCAATCACGCTTTACTATAGCTTACTCAGATGGACCCTCTTTCTTTTATTTTGTCTGCAAATTAGGATTGAAACCAGCAATTCGACTGGAGAGAGAAGAAATCTTAAAGCCTAAATGAAATGACATAGACCATTTCTGCGATAAGATCAAAAGATACTAAATAGTGTAATCTAAATCCAAAAATTTTTCAATAACTAGACTTCATACGAAATAATCAAGTAATCAATATGAAATATATGAATAAAGCTTCTTTATTGCACGTAAAAAACGGTATAATTGATAATCAAAATTATTCATATCTATTTATTTTTTCAATAGCAGTTTTTCTAAGACTTATCCCAGAATTACTAGCATATCCATATCCTATTGGGTATGATGTAATAACTTACTATTTGCCCATTTTGAAAAATTTTGATGATCATTGGCAGGCAATATCAAATCAATTTCCCTTATACATATCATTACTACATACAATATCATCGGCGTTGCATCTTGACCCAAGAATAGTAGTTACTTCATCGATAGTACTCATCTTCGGACTATTTTCACTAGTTATTTTTTCAATTTCAAGGAATCTATTGCACCTTAATAATCTACAAAGCATATTTGTGTCAATATTTGTAATATTCCAAGTATCAGTACTGAGGACATCATGGGACCTTCATAAAGACATGTTTGCGATAACCATAACATTTTTTTGTTTATTATGCGTCTCTAGACTTTCAAATTTATCTAAAAAGATGATGGCAGTAATTATATCTTTGGGTATTTTTTCGGTACTTGCAGACAGAATGATAGGCCTCCTATTATCTCTGAGTCTCATAGTATCTTCTTTTGTGAAAAGAGAAAAAGCATTAGTATTAATTGCAATATTGATAACAATAGTTTACAGTATCTCACTTGCGGCAAATTTTGAAGATATTTCATCTAATATAGAACTGGCAGGTAATAAAGATATAATAGATGAATTCTACAGCCCAATAAATTTAATTGCTTTATTTTTAGTAATGAACGCAATTTTACTACCTGCAGGATTGGTAGGTTTAGTAAAATCAAAGATAAGTCTCTTTAAGATCCCTTTTTTTATTTCATTAATAGGTTCATTTACCTGGTTATTATTTCCAAACACATCGGCATTACTACCAGATAGATGGATTACAATATTTAGCATTTTTCTTTCATTATTTTCAGGGTATGGATTTGTATTATTAATTGAGAATAAGCGCATTGCAATATCTCATAAAAAATTAAACAATTACCTGGTGATTCTCATTCCATTTGTGTTTCTGGGATCTGTTTTTGCAATGAGTCCCAATAATTCCTATCTAAACGTTTACGGAGCTTTCCACGCATATATTAGTCACTATGGTCCTCTGACCATGCAATATAACTCCATCTCTTTACCAGAATCAGAATCGCTACTTCGATTAATTGACTGGATGAATAATAATACATCCCCAGGGTCTATAATAATGGGTAGTAAGCATTTAAGAGGGTGGATGGAATTAGAATTAGAAAATAGAACTTTTCTATTTTCTGATAACATTACAGGCATTTTAAATTCAAACAAATATAGTAAATTTTATTTGCTAGATTCTAATTCAGTAACACATCAATTGCAGAATTATTCACCAAAATTATTATTTAATAATAGTGATTTTTCCCTTTATCATTTAAAACACATCCAATAAAAATAAGTTTTAATTGATTGTTATTGGGTGTAGGTGATTTTTCTTTATTATGATGTATGCTGCTTTCAGCTTTGGTACTTCTTATCCATTTGCATGAATTTTGATAATTCAACTAGATCATTAAATTCGTTAAAATCAAGCATCATGTCCATGCAACCCTTTGTTGTTCCATTTCTTTTGAGTTGAGAAAAAATTTTCTTCATTGCATATGTTGCTCCGTACAATCCTGAAAGTGGAAAGACTACCATGCTATATCCCATATTTTTCAATTCTTCAGCAGAAAAAGTAGGCGTTACACCATTTTCTATCATGTTAGCCAATAATGGAGCATCAATTTTCTTAGGAATCTCACGAAGCTCATCTTCTGTTTGAGGTGCTTCTACAAAAACAACATCTGCTCCCTCCTTACGATACATTTTTCCTCGTTCTATTGCTTCATCAAAACCCAAGGGCGCTCGTGCATCTGTTCTTGCAACTATTACGAAATTCTTATGTTCACTTGCTGTTAATGCAGCCCGGAGCTTTTGGATGTATTCATCAACTCCAATTACCTCTTTGCCAAGCATATGGCCACATCTTTTTGGCCAAACTTGATCCTCAAGAAAGATCCCTGCAGCTCCATATGCTATTAAATCATTTACTATTTTCCAAACAGTAAGAGGATTACCATATCCAGTGTCTACGTCAACTATCACGGGGAGATCAACGGATCTGATTATTCTTCTTGCATTCTCAATATTCTCTCCTGCATTTAGAAAACCAAAATCCGGCATTCCTAATAATGAAGCAGCAGATCCATATCCAGTCTGAAACATTGCCTCAAACTCAGCATTTTCGGCAACCTTTGCACTTAATGCATCGAAAACTCCAGGAAGAATTATAATCTCATTTCTTTGGTTTATTTTCTCTTTTAGTAAACTTTTCTTATCTAAACTCATTATTTTGTCTAAGTTTTCCAGATTTATTTATTTATTCTAATCGCTGCTCACTTTCCTGTTGAGTTATTTCATAAGTACCATCAGATAGAGTGTTCAATTTTATCTTACAATTTCTACACTCATAGTAATTGATTTGCTGATCGTGAACTATAGAACCATTCAACCATATCATCAATGTACCGCATGAGGGACAATTCATTGTCATTATTATAGTCAATTAATTGATGTCATTAATATTTATTTCAAATAATATGGCTTACGATCCAATGTTCTAGGGGTTTGCAGGCGAGTGATTTTACTTACATTGGCCAAATTTTTCCATGATATTTCCAATGCACTTTGTCGTCTTTTTAATCAAATCTATTCGAGCGAATTCGTTGGGTGAATGAGTCCTACTGTATTTGTAAGTGCATCCTATGCTTACGCATGGACATTTCAATATCTTGTTAAAATACCACATGGGTCCTGTACCCGCTGAAGAAATACTTTTAATAACCTTGCCATATTCTTCTATGGCACACATTTCAACTAATTTCACAAATTCATTATTTACTGGCAGTCTGAAAGCTGGTTCCCCGCTTAAAAATTTCAGTTGGATGTCTTTAAATCCTTTTTCATCAAGGTGTTCCCTTAACAATTTAAATTGTTTCTGTGGTAGCAAATCAGGCACGAGTCTAAAGTCAAGTTTGGCCATTGCTGTACTTGGCAGCACAGTTTTTGAGCCCTCATTAACATAACCTGAAAACAAACCGCTAATGTTAGATGTTACTCCTCCTACAGATGCTTTTTTTATTTTTTCAATATCATCCTCATTGAATATTTTACTTAGTCCATAATTTTTTTTAAAGTCTGAAATATCAAAGACCTCCTGCTTAATGCATTCTAGTTCTTCAGGTAAAAAATCCCGAATGTCGTCATACCACTTATTGATAGTGATCAATCCATCCTCGTCCCGTATGGTTTTTAGGGCATGAACAAGACGCCACGCAGGGTTCTCAACTAGGACTGCTAAACCGGAGTGAAGATCAGCATTAGCGCATATAGCATGCAATTCTACACAAAGTAATCCTTTCATTCCAAGACTGATTATCGGCCTTTCTTTTTCGTCCACGTAACCAAACTCCCAAATTGTAGCATCGCAGGAGAATTTTTCTCTATATCTGGTCAAATATTCTTCTAGATGTAGGCTACCGACCTCTTCCTCGCCTTCAATTATGAATTTCACATTACAAGGAACGTCGCCTACTTCATTGAGGAAATATTCAACTGCCTTTATTCGAGTAATTAATTCACCCTTATCATCAGAAGCACCTCTTCCAAAGATAAAATTCCCATCAATTTTACCACTAAAAGGATCATCATCCCATAATTCAATTGGTTCAGGAGGTTGCACATCATAATGGTTATAAAATAGGATTGTTTTTCCGTTTGGATTACTTTTGGATTTAACCTCCCCATATACAATGGGTGGAATTTGTTCTGAACTGTTATCTAACTTTAATAGTTCTGATTTTATGCTCGCCTTGGACATTATATCAGAAACTAGTTTTGCACATTTTGTTACTGTCGGTTGTTTTTTTGCAGAGACGCTGGGAACTCTAATTAGCTGTTGCAGTTGTGAGGTGAGTATATCAATTTCTGAATCAACTCTGGATGCAATTATTGTCAAATTATAATGAGAATCAACTGAACATGAAATTAAATATTCTGCTAAATGAAATAATCTGTATTTTATCTTGTTTGGTAGAGGTAGATAAAAGATAAATATCTATCATATGTGCTTTTTTTGCAAGGTAATTGATTTCATTTATTTTAATACCACTGTTTATACTAGTTATTCTACCATCAATTGGAATAGTCTCAGAAATCTATTTTATTCAATTCTCTTTGAATTATCCATCCTACTGAGATATTTTGAGCTCTCTGCACTGATTATTGTCATGATCTATGCCTTCAAAGAAAGTATCTGGAGCTTGGAAAGCATTAGGATCGATAACACATTTACTTATCTAGGGTGTATGGAGTTTTCAGAAAAGTTGATATCAACTGTTGAAAATTTGAAATAAACTGTACATCCACTATTATCTATCGATCCAGTATTAAATTAAGGCTCATAACGTTAAGTCTATGATACCATAAGGTAGGCAGCTCTGACACTATTGATAAAGTAGGATACTAGTGTAGAGGTCATGTTTGAGACTATCCCAAATTTGTCAATCCTTACCAAGGACTTTTTGAATAGAAATAGACGGACATCTTTACAACAAGGATTAAATCTGACATGCGTTAAAGGTCCTTTTGAGGTTTTCAGTTATCTTTTTTTCAATTTAGAGTGATTAACCATTAAATCCAATTTTGAAAAATTGTTAATCAGTCTCAATGGTTATCGTTTCGCTTTAAAAGGATCATCATTCTCCACCCCTACGCTACTAGCACTGTCACTATCGCCACTATCTACAGTTTTGGTCATAGTTCTATCATGCCCATTTATGTAATTGTGCCAAGAGATATCAACTTCATTGTTTTCATTTGGAACGTAGGTCACAGTACCAGAACTGGGATCATAATTATCCAGAGTTCCATCTGATGGCGGAGTTACTATGTCATACAGTAACGTGTCGTTATCTTTATCTTTTGCTTTCAAAGTAATATCAATCTCCTGATTTGAGGCTATGGATACACTTTTAACATCGTCTTCCAAGGTAGATTGATCGGTTGTATCAACATTCACATTTACAGTAGCCACATTGCTCTGCGCTCCATTCTCATCTGTCACCTTGTAGGTAAAGCTATCGCTCGATGGGTTCTCCTTCACTATAATCTCCGGCTTATATGATATTCCTAAATTACTGCTTAATTTTTGAGGAGATTCAAAAGCAGAACCATCATCACTTGTTGTATAGAATATGAAGTTATTGCCAGGAGTTGTACCTTCCCAGGCAACATGTGTACTGTTACCAACTATCTCTACTTGTGGATTTCCTGATCCACCTGGATCTTTGCTGATATTTTCTATCTCACCGAAAGATGAGCCATAGTCTGTACTTTTTCTTAGGAAGATGTCTTGATTTCCAGTTATAGATAGACCTTGCCAGACTACATATACATTGTTACCAGATGACGAAACTTCTGGATTAAATACAGTCGAACGAATATTGCTACTCAGACTAACGGGTGATGAATAAGTCTTTCCTCCATCCGTACTGCGTGCAAAAAGAATGTACCTGTCGTCCTCTTCGCCGGCGCTCCATGTAAGGTATCTGTAGTTACTTGAATTAGTTTCATTTGTACTTAGGTCAAAAGCCTGAGGCGCTTGATTTGTCTGATTATAATCTTTCACATCTACATTCACAGTTGCAATGTTGCTCTCAACTGCTTTGTCATCGGTTACCTTAAAAGCAAAACTGTCATTACCAACGTAGTTGAGCTCGGGAATATAAGTTACAATACCTTTTGCCATATCAAAATTATCCAAACTTGCATCTGATGGATTAGATACTATTGCAAATTGTATAGGATCGTTGTCAGCATCATTACCGACCAATGTAATGTTTAGTTGATTGTTTTTGTCTACTGAAGTGCTTTGGTCAAGGGCAGCAGGAGCTTGGTTGGTGGTCGAATCATTGACGCTTAATTCCTTGACAGTCCCTTTCACATCTACATTCACAGTTGCTGTATCACTCTCATCTCCTTTATCATCAATTACTTTAAATTTAAAATCATCATCTCCAGAATAAGCGTTATCCGGTTTGTAGGTAACAGTACCATCGGACTTGTCAAAATTATCAAATTTCCCATGAGATGGATCTGATACTATATCAAACTCTATATCATCACCCTTATCATCATCTTTACCATCTAGGGTTATCTTTACATTATCATTTGCGTCTACAGATACTTTTTGATCATCAACTTCAGGAGGTTGATTGTCTTCTGTATTGTCCTGTGCGAAAACGTGATAATAGACAAAGTTTTGAAAAGATAGATTAATTACATTGCCAGCTATCAAAGTGAACAAAATCAATATCAAATATTTTTGATCCAATTTGATTTGCCTATTGATTTGGATTCCCATACATAAAAATGTTGAAAGGATCGATAACAGCGATTTTTTGTAAAATTGCAATCAACACTCTCAAATCAGTATAATTTTTTGCTATAATTATTAGGTAATTATTGAGGTGGTACAATTTCTCTCACGCTTAAGTTTTTAAAATCAACATCAGTTGCAGTATCCCATCTAAATGTAGTAATTGGTCCGCCCCAACTTATGATTTGGTCAGGTGCCCCACCGCATTCTGTACCTTCTGTTCCCCATCCACCTCTGTCTACAGTCTCGTCAACTTTTACAAAGTTACCGTTATTGTTGGTGTCAAGCCATAGTTCTGTTTTTACAACTACCTTGTTATTTTCTACAAAATTATATACAATGAACTTAATTCCAACCCATTTATCCTCTATTGAACCCGTTGGTGTTTTGAGGTTTGTAAATACATAGCTTACGTGCCACTGTTCTTTTGCGAACCTTACTTTCCCAGAAAAGAATACATCGCCTTTCATAGAAGAACCTTCACATCCTACAGGTGGCGTTCCATCGCCAGTATGTCTGCCACCCCTACCATTTGGTGAAAAATTATCATCACTTGGAGAGGTATTTACCTTTACATACTGTGTCATCTCAAAATTTCTCCAGTCATTGGGTGCTTGCATGTAGCCTTTTGAGGCAATCTCACTATGATCCAGTGTAGTTATATCATCTGAATGATATCCCGTGGAAGTATAAACTGCCATACGTACCTGCGTCGCTTTCATCTTCCACGATCCATCCGCATTTTTTGTAATTGTGTTTTGAGGATTAAACCTGCTGTCGCCTAGTGGGTTGTTCATGTTCATATACCATTCTTCTCCATTATTCTTTGTCGGATACAGTTTTTTTATTCCAAAGATGTCAGTACCTGCACCAGAAGTAGCAAATGAAAGATACAGGACTTGCTCTCCTGTATTAAATGAATTACCTGCAAATGCATCTGCCACTTGTTGTGTCGTTAGGTCATCATTCCAGGCTCTAACCTCATCTACCTCTCCTGTAAAGAAGTTTCCTGGTGGAGTAACCCTGGAATTAGCACCTACCCTTACTGGTTTTGTTCCAGAAGTCTCAGGTGATGCACCTGCTGTTGATTTGGTGGCAACCTGTCGACCATCAACATATAATATGGTATTAGAACCACTATTTGTTACCACGGCATAGTGCCATTGACCATCATTATATGTGTTGACAGAAGTAACGTACTGGTCAGCTCCACTGCTTGTTTCAAATCCAGCTTTAATTTGCTCGGAGCTTGTCATCCATATACCATAATTCAAATTCTGTCCTGAACTGTCACTACCTGTGCCTCCTTTGTTTACTATAAAGGCGTCAGAACCAAAATTTGATGAGGTCTTAAACCAGGCTGCGACACTGAACTGAGACAGCTGTAATGAACTAGAGCTTGCCACATCCTGGAAATTTGAACCTGTCAGCGCTAGGCTGGGACTATAATTGTAGCTGCCACCCTGTGTCGGTTCCTGCACAGTTATACTTACCGACGCAGTGTTACTGTCAACAGTTCCGTCATTTGCTTTGAACGTGAAAGAATCAGATCCTACATAGCCTGTGGTTGGAGTATATGTACGGCTAGCTCCAGTGCCTCCTGTTACCGTACCGTGGGTCGGTTGTGTTACTATAGCATATGTTAGAGGATTGTTATCTGGATCAGTTGCTGTGAGGGTTATAGATTTTGCAGTATTTTTATTTGTAGTAACAGCTTGGTTATTTGCTACAGGCGGAGAATTAGATGATCCAGATGATCCAAATATATCAAGCTCTGTTATAGAGGCCCAATTGTTTTGAGAATTACCATTTACAGTTACCCTAACGTACCTTGCATTAGTAGCTGAAAAGACGTAATTTTCAGAGTTTAGTGTAGTACCGCTACTATCACCACTAAACTTGGTGGTAAATGTAGTTCCATCAGTGGATGTGGCTATAACAAAATGATACACACGCGCATTCCCATTATGCCATGCAATGTCCACGCTGCAGATGTTCTTAGTTGATCCTAGATCAGCGCTAATAAACTGACCAATTCCGTTACTGGCCCATCTTGTACTAAGGCTGCCATCCAGAACATTTGAAGGTACATTACCAACTTCATTACCACTGGCAGTTATACCACTTATAGGAAGATTGGTTGTACAGTCGGATGGCGGAGGTGGAGGCGAAGATGATCCAAATATATTAAGCTCTGTTATTGAAGCCCAATTATTTTGAGAATTGCCATTCACCGTCACTCTCACGTACCTAGCGCTTGTAGAGCCAAAGGAATACATTTCAGAATTTAGTGTAGTACCGCTGCTAGTGCCACTGAATACATTGGTAAATGTAGTGCCATCAGTAGACGTGGCTATGACAAAATTACTAGTTCTTTGATTTCCTAAATACCATGCAATGTCTACACTGCAAATAGTGTTGGTTGACCCTAAATCAGCTAGGATCCATGAACCAACTCCTAGATTTGACCATCTTGTATTTAGATTGTTATCAAGTACATTTCCTGGTACATTCCCATCATTACCAATTGCAGATACACTGATTATAGGAAGATTATTACTACAGGTTTGAGCCTCAGCGCTATTAAGAAAACTACTATTTATTTCCGAAGATGAAAAAAATAGTATTATCCAGGAAAAAAGTAGAATGGAAATGCTAAATTTTTTCCCATTTTGAATAGGAAAAATCCTGTTGAACGGCAAGTATGTATGGCACATAAACAATCTATTTAACAAGAATTCTTCCTTTTACGTTCTTTATATGACGAATCAGATGTATCAGAAATGGTAAATACATATCTTATTCCCATTGTCTTCAGTGACTCATTTAACATGGCATTCATACGTTCAACATCAACTTTTACCTTATTCTCAGGATATTTATTTGTGCTAGCTACAACATACTGAAAATCATCATGTTGATATTTATGAATCTCATATATAACTCCCATATTTTCAATAATGAAAATGTTCGCTAATCTTATTTTGGCCCAAAATTATTTGACAAAAAAATAAAACTACCTTGATTTTGTGACAATCTCAGAGTGAAATTACATAGATATCAAATTAGGTCACGGATATTATAGTAAGTAATTGAGACAAATAATAAAACTAATTGAGTTGTACATACGCACCATTATTTTTCGACCAATTTCGACAACCCTTGTAGGTGGGAAATGCATGTTCCACTAGTTTCCAAAAATGAACTGAATGATTAAACTCAACTAAGTGAAATAATTCATGGATTGTGATGTAATCAATTACGTTGATGGGAAGCGCGGATAATAACAAGTTAAAATTCAGGTTACTTTCTTTGGAACTGCCCCATCTTGATTTTTGGCCTGTGGAATTACTCAACTGAATTGAATTGAATTGAATCAATAGTCGGGTTGATCTCATTTAATATAGAATCAAAATTCTCTTTTGGACTCAGAAAGACTATAGCGTATAACCCATCTAGTTTCTCAGTTAGAATCAACATCCCCTTAAATGGAACATCATAACCTTGAGGTATCTTAGGCAATAAACCACTTTGCGATATTAAACCAGAAGAATTTGCAAGTTCTGAAGGAGAAGAAAGATTCAACAAATACCTATAGCCATGATTCCTATGACCAAATGATATCTGATCTGCAGATTCCAATACTCCCTTTTGTTCTAAATATTGACTCATAAATGGTCCTACAAACATCATCGGGAATGCCATATTGCCAGGGGCCTTAATTATTGCAAAGACACTTTTTGTGGAATTTTGAAACCATGCCATTGTAGTTGAATTGTTAGTGGTAGCCGCTTGCCAACTTGGAGGAGGAGTGACTTTAATCTCCGCACTAGCAAGACTTGGAGCAAATAGTAATGAAAATGTAACACTTATAACAATTAGAAAGTGAAGTCTAGTCAATCATTTCAGTTCTCTTTGGCTATTATGTAAAGTTTTGGTAGACGAGTTTGGAATAAGAAATTTTCAGATTAGACGGACGTTGTTCCAATTTCAACCAAATGGATATTATTTGGTATATTCTGAAAGCAAAAGAGCTTATCGAGACAAGAACATCTTATCAAAAATTGGTATCAGCGTTTCCAATTTATTCTTAGATTACGGTTCATACTCTATCTTGTCCAAGATCTCTATCTATCATTTTTGTAGATAGATTTTAAATAGACAATCGGGAGGTTGACATTCTGTGTCTATCTTCATTGTAAAACTTAAAGATGTTGAATTTCCTATTAATCCATCGATTATAGTATTTAATTGCTCTTCAACATAATCTTTGGTTGCACTAGCTCCTATCAAATTTTGCTGCTGTGCACCTCCAAATTCATCTGTAAACTCTACGTTTACGCTTTCTGAACTATTAGTAACCTCAGTAGGCCTTTCTATTGCCTCCTCTATTAATTCTAATGCACTGTCTCTTGCTGCTTTGGCACTAAATTCAAACGCATCAGGATTACCAGGATCACCACTTTCAATAGTGTATGTAGCAACTGTACTTCTAGGCGTTGTTTCTGTACCCGAAGGCGTTGTTTCTGTACTTGGAGGCGTTGTTTCTGTACCCGAAGGTGTTGTTTCTTGTGCCGATATTGATGCATGATTACCCAATATGGTCAAGGAAGAAGAAGCTATTAACAACAACAGTGCTGAGACTAACATTAGATTATCCATTCGCATAATATACGAGATCAATATAGGTACTATATAGCCTTATCATCCGAATCATTTGGAAGAGTAATAAAGTGTACATTACGTCGAATAAAATTTGAAGCCATGGCAATGAGAAGTTAGTAAATGGCATGAAATATTAAAGAAATGGAAAGCAAGTGTTTACTCTAGAAGTGGAGGTCTAGTTAGATTATCAAACTATCAAGCGACACTGTCAGGTCGTATGCCACATTAAATTGATTTCTTGATGTTATGGATTTATCCAAATGTGAAGGTATAAATTTTAAAACCTGGCCCTTTCGCATTTATCTCAATGTTGTGGTTTCCATACTTTGTATGGTCGGCGATATTATATAGTCTCTGTCCGTCTATGCTTAGCTTTCCGTTGGCATCAACGTCATTCCCTTTAGAAGGATTATTTGCCTGATTATCTTTACCATCTTCCTTAACAGTTACTTCTCCTTTTCCGCCTGCTACAATATTGATGGACTTTGCCGAATATCCCAGCATGATTTTTCCTTCAGGGCCTACAAGTTCCATACTGTCTGGATTGTTTTTCCATAATCCCTGAAGATAGATAACATTGGGCTCCAGATTAGGACCTGGTGTTGTATAGTTAACAGCCTTTTCAGGATTGAATCCTTCAGTATTTCCAAGCTGATCTCTCGCATATTGGTATCCAAAGTATAATTCAGGTGTTTTGATTTGATTGAAATCAAGAGATGCCACCCCAGGGACATTCAATTTTGTTTGATTAAGATTGGATATCTCAATTCCTTGTTGATTG
>DATCWH010000040.1:0-6528 GCA_036566445.1 Nitrososphaeraceae archaeon | reverse complement strand
TTTCGCAAGAAGGACCGAATCTTGTATTGTTTCCCGAATCTCTTGAATTTTCTTAATCGTGTTCTGTTCCTTCCTCGTTTTTTTCGGGTTCTTGTCGAGCCGAAGCATAAGTTTGGTTAACTCATCGAGAGCCAGATCTATGTTATCAGAATCAACCGATAGAGTTTTTTTTGACATTTTATAACTCAATAGTATTTTGTAAAAACGAAATAAAAATGCGTCAAGAAAAACTTTGCAATTTTCTAAGGAGGAAATCCGTTCAAAATGGTCTATTCAAAGTGACACCTCAGTCCCGTAAAATTGAAGAGAATTTGGCTGATACGGCATAGAAACTATTCGAAAACCTGGAAAAGGTGGCCGTGACCGTTGAATAGTGTTTAGATATCTACTACTTATGAGGGCGGCATTGTACACTACCGATAACTAAATAAGGCAGAATTTAATATCAAAGTCAGAAAGTTTCAAAGTACGATTTCTTCCGAATTATCCTAGCCTTTTATAATTCGATATTCACGGGCGATTCATCTATTAATAACCTTCTTTTATTTTTAGATGTGAGATTCATAGAGTGGTTTCCTTTTTATCAGCAGATTAGAGTGCAATTTGGATATAGCACTGAAAAAGATCAGAAGGCAGCTGAAATGCTGAGTAATATGATAAAGAGGAAAGCATTACAAGTATCTAAAATCCAAAAGAAGATAAAAGGAAAGGAAGTACTAGTAATTGGAGCAGGTCCAAGTCTGGAAAAAAATATCGAATTTATTAAGAAGAATAAAAAATACGTAAAGATAGCTGCCGATGGTGTTGTTGAGATTTTATTAAATAAGAAGATTAGACCAGACATAGTGGTGTCTGACCTTGATGGAAATCCAAAATATCTGAGGATGGCTGAAAAATTGGGAGCAATAATGGTTATCCATGCTCATGGTGATAATATGGACGATTTGGAAAAAAATGTTCCTAAATTTAGAAAAATAATAGGTACGACTCAGGTAATGCCAACTGAAAATGTATATAATTTTGGAGGATTTACTGACGGGGACAGATGCGTCTTTTTGGCTGAAGAAATGAGGGCAAAGAGCATTACTTTAATAGGTATGGATTTTGATAACAATCCAAGAAAATTCTCTAGAAATAATCATGATGTTGATTTTGAATTAAAGCGAAAGAAGTTAAAGACTGCAAAGAGATTGCTTGAAATGTTAGGCAAGCAAACTAAATCTAAATTGATTAACAAATCAGGCACAACAATAAGAGGTATAAAGTCCCAACCATGAAATATTCATTTATCGTCAACCATAAAATTAGGTAAGTGAAAGCAATCTTTCATTATTAATTAATGTGAAAAACTATTATATGTTTTTGATATATTGAATCCTGTCATGTCAAGCTTTTCAGAAGATGATATTCGACGTGCAGCAGAAGTGCGTGAGTGGTTAATTAAAGAGGTTACCAATAAAAAAGAGGAACTCGATAAACTTCGTAACA
Source organism: Nitrososphaeraceae archaeon (assembly GCA_036566445.1). Lineage (GTDB taxonomy): Archaea > Thermoproteota > Nitrososphaeria > Nitrososphaerales > Nitrososphaeraceae > TA-21. Next base: position 5,040 of record DATCWH010000040.1, on the reverse strand, counting down.
TACTTCTAATCGTTGATTCTTTGCTAAAAAAAACAAGCTTCATAACCGCATCAAATCTAGAATCTTCTGCTACTAATTTAAAGGATAAAATTGTTCCAGAATTCCAATCGCTCCATGAAAAAGAAATTATCCAAACTAAACCCAGTTTCGATTCAAGTACAAAGTTAACAAGTACGGGTAACAGTCATGATGATAATGAGGGCGTGGAGACTAGATCCTTAATGCGCGCAAAAGATAATTTTCTGATATCGAATGCAGAATATACTTCAACATACGTAAGGATACTTTTGGCAAATGATATCAATCTAAATATTAATACTCCTCCGTTTAAGTCCTTTTTCATAAATCGTATATTAGAAGGAATGAAGACAAAAGATAAAGAAAAGATTCAAAAAGGTGAAATTAATGCATCTGAAATCATAGACTATTTAGTAGACGGTGATCAAAATGGAAACATCAAGAGTATTACAGTTTCAAATTATCGAGAAAAAGAACGGCTTAATGAAATTTTTAATACAGCAACATGGGTTTTTACAAGAATGTTAGAAAAAGGAAATTAAAGCAGTTATGGATAAAATTGTAGTACTTGATTTTGGATCACAATACAGCCACCTAATATGTAGACGAATTCGTGAATCCAATGTATATTGTGAACTCTTGCCATATAATTCTCCCATTAGCTTGATTAGAAAGTTAGAACCAAAGGGAATAGTGCTGTCTGGTGGTCCTTCGAGTGTATATCTAGAAGGTTCTCCAAAACCAGATAAGAAAATTTTTGAAATGGGAATTCCTGTCCTAGGAATATGTTATGGTCACCAACTTATTGTTGATGAATTTAATGGAAAAATAAAACGATTTGATAATAGGGAATATGGTTATGCCGATTTGGTAATTGACGATAATTCAGACTTATTTACAGGGATAAATAGGAAAATAAAATGTTGGATGAGTCACGCTGATGCAGCTGAAAATATTCCCAATAATTTTGAGATATTAGCCCATACAGAAAATTCCCATTCTGCTGCAATAGCTAATCGAGATAGAAAATTTTATGGAATCCAGTTCCATCCAGAAGTATCACATACTGAAGAAGGAGATAGAATACTAAGAAATTTTTCACAGTCAATAAGTAATGCAAAACCAGATTGGACAATGCAAAGTTTTATTGACTTTTCGCTCAAAGATATCAGAAGCAAAGTTCATGATAATAGAGTATTATGCGCCATTAGTGGTGGAATAGATTCAACAGCTCTGGCTGTTTTACTAAATAAGGCTATAGGTAAAAATTTAACATGCGTCTTTGTCAATAATGGATTATTAAGATTAAATGAAGAAGCACTGGTTCCGAAATTAATAAACAAATATCTTGGCATTAACACCGTTAGAATTAATGCAGAGGAACGATTTTTATCAAAATTAAAAGGCATAAGTGATCCGGAACAGAAAAGAAAAATTATTGGAGAAGAATTTGCTCAAGTATTTTTGGAAGTAACAAGAGATTACGGCCCATTTCAATGGCTTGCCCAAGGTACCCTATATCCAGATGTAATCGAAAGTGGCTTTTCTAAAGGTCCTGCTGCAGTCATTAAGACGCACCATAATGTGGGGGGTTTACCTGAATGGCTTAATCTGAAAGTGTTAGAACCTTTTAGGAATTTGTATAAAGATGAAGTAAGACAAATTGCGGCTCTATTAGAAATTCCAAATGAATTCATAAAAAGACATCCTTTCCCAGGTCCAGGACTAGCAGTTAGAATTATTGGTGAGGTCACTGATGAAAAAATTAGAATTGTCAGACATGCCAGCAATATTGTTGAAAGTGAATTAATGACATCTGGTTGGTATGATAAGGTGTGGCAAGCATATGCGGCAGTTGGTGATGACCTTGCAGTTGGTGTACTTGGAGATGAAAGAGTATATGGTCATATAGTAACAATAAGGATTGTGGAATCGTCAGATGCAATGACGGCTGACTGGCCAAGATTACCCTATGATTTGATATCCAAAATTAGTAATAGAATTACAAATGAAGTTAATGGTGTAACTTGGGTTACTTATTCAGTATCAAGCAAACCACCTGCTACTATTGAACCACAATAATTTATTGATAATGGGCTTGGATCAAATCCAGTGCTTCAGCTATTGAGGGAGGCTCAAATTCCTTTCTTCCAATATATAATGAAGCATAGGCATTTGAAAATAATAACCTTTCAGGTGCATCGAGGCCCGCAAAATATCCCACAATATCTGCGGCATCCCAACAATCTCCAGACCCAGTTAGTTTCTTAGGAACTGTATGATAGGAATTAACAAATAGAACATCCTTTCCATCAGACCATGCTGCGCCGATCCTCGCATGAAGATCGATTTTGAGTCCAAATTCGAATGACAATGTTTTTACGGCTTTTTTTACATTTTCAATATCATTCAAGTCTAGAGATAATCGGGAATCAAGATTACATGCTTTTAAAAGAGAAGTACATTCATTCTCATTAATGCTCAACACGTCTATTGCATAATTTAATTTCTTCAATGTGTCTCTGAATTCTTCCTTTCTGGTTTCTATATCAGCAGGATCCAAGAAATGAAAAGCTTTAGGGGAATTAGTAAATAGATGATAAGCTAAATCGGTCCCCTTAAGGTTGCTTCCCCAATTTGTCAGGACAACACCTTTCGCAGAATTTATTATATCTAGATCGCCTGATAGGCCAATCATTTCAGGGCCAAAATTCCTATTGTCACCTACATCACTTATCATTACATTTGCGTACGATTCTTCGCTGTCATGAAACTCAAATGATGTAGTAGACCCGTGTTTGCCATTTTTTATTAGCAGATTAATGCTTTTTCCAAACTTTGAGAAGATCGTGTGCAGTATTGATGTTCCAATATTATCCGCAACAGTAAATAATGTTACGGATAATCCCATTTTGGCCAAACAGTAAGCAACATTAACTGCATTCCCACCCTTAATATCAAAAGTATTTACTCCCCTTATACTTCCACCTCCAATCGTTGTCTTGCTGTTAACCATTCTAAAGAATTCGTCTTTAGAATTTATTTTAATAATCCTGTCTAAAAAAAAATCAGGAAGTACAACTATTTTACCATCGAATTTAAGCTGCTTTAGTTTTTCAAGCATTTACTAAAATGACAATACGTATATTTTTATTTAAAACGTTTCAATACTTGAAAATGAAATAAGATATTTCTTAAATAGTGTTGTAAAAATTTGATATGAAATTAAAAATAAGGCTACTCCATATCCATTCCGCCCATTCCGCCCATTCCGCCCATTCCGCCCATTCCGCCCATTCCGCCCATTCCGCCAGGTGGACCAGCAGGCATCTTGGATTTACTCGATGCTATTACATCATCAATTCTTAGAATCATGTTCGCGGCTTCTGTCGCGGATTTTATTATTTGTTGTTTAACAACTAGAGGTTCTATAACATTCAGTTTATGCATATCAGTAACAACAGTATTAATAACATCTATTCCTGTCCATTTTGAGCCCTTACTCTGTTTAGCTCTAAGTGTAGTCATGGTGTCAATTGGATCCATTCCTGCATTTACCGCTAATGATAGAGGAATTGTATCTAGAGCATCGGCAAACTTTTGAACGGCCAACTGTGCTCTGCCTTCCATGTTACCTGACCATTGGCGCAATTCATTGGCCACAAAGGCTTCTGGTGCTCCACCGCCTGCAACTACAAATGGATTTTCTAAAACGTCCTTTACTACCATTAACGCATCATGAATTGATCTTTCAGCTTCGTCGACAACTCTTTGAGATCCCCCTCTAACCAAAATTGAAACAGCCTTTGGATTCCTGCATCCCTCAATGAAAACCCACTTATCTGTTTCAACTTTTCTCTCCTCTACAAGATCAGCTGAACCTAAATCTTTAGAAGTAAAATCATCTAAATTATTAACCATTCTTGCACCAGTCGCTTTGGACAACTTAGACATGTCACTTTCTTTGACTCGTCTCACAGCAAGTATGTCCTCTTTTGCCAGATAATGTTGTGCCAGATCATCAATACCCTTTTGACATAATACAACGTTTGCACCAACTCCCTTAATCTTATCAACCATTGCTTTTAACATCCTATTTTCTTCTTCAAGGAACATTTGCATTTGTTGAGGATCATTAATTCTTATCTCAGCACTCATCTCTGTTTTCTCTATTTCTAATGCAGAATTTATGAGAGCGATTTTTGCCTTTTCTATTTTCTTTGGCATACCTGCGTGCACAACTTCCTTATCCAGAACTATTCCCTTGACCAGGTTACTATCTCTAATAGAAGTTCCTGGTTTCTTTTCTACTTTTATATTGTCCAAATCTACTCTTAGTTTCTTGCCGTCATCGACACTTTCAGCAACCTGTCTTGCAGCATCAACTACCATTTTAGCTAATGTAGCACTATCATCAGAAACAAGTTTTGAATACATGCTTGTTCTTGCAATGTTTGTCAGGACATTTCTATCATTTACATCAATTTTTATGCCTATTTTTTCTAAGAATTCAAGAGCTCGTTCGGCAGCTGCGGTATAACCATCTACTATAACAGATGGATGTACATCTTTACTTACTAACTCTTCTGCTTTCTCCAATAATGCTCCAGCAAAAATAACTGATGATGTAGTGCCATCTCCTACTTCGTTATCTACAGATTTGGCTACCTCGACCATCATTTTTGCTGCAGGATGTTGAACATCCATTTCCTTAAGAATAGTAGCACCATCATTTGTAATCGTAACATCGCCAAGAGTATCTACTAGCATTTTATCCATGCCTCTAGGACCTAGACATGATCTTACCATTTCGGCAATAAGCTTCGCTGCGACAAAGTTATTTCGTTGTGCTTCTTTGCCTTTACTTTCTTTGGTTCCTTCTTTTAAAATTAAAACTGGCATTCCACCAGCTGTTGCTTGAATTGATTCCAACTTACATATCACCTAAGTAGAATATCATAGATTTTATCATGCCTCTTTTATAGTTTTACAAAAGATAAATTCTTTTAGGTTATTATGATT
>DATCWH010000063.1:0-36905 GCA_036566445.1 Nitrososphaeraceae archaeon | reverse complement strand
TTTCGCAAGAAGGACCGAATCTTGTATTGTTTCCCGAATCTCTTGAATTTTCTTAATCGTGTTCTGTTCCTTCCTCGTTTTTTTCGGGTTCTTGTCGAGCCGAAGCATAAGTTTGGTTAACTCATCGAGAGCCAGATCTATCTTATCAGAATCAACCGATAGAGTTTTTTTTGACATTTTATAACTTAATAGTATGTTTGTAAAAACGAAATAAAAAAGTTTGAAAGATTCACCTTAATTACAATAATTCTCTGTCAGTAATAAAGTCTTGTTTGTATATTGTTCTTTCATCAGATCGCCATACATGATAGAATGGCAATTATCATCAGATAAAGCAAATACATAGGCTAGCATTGGAACTGCTATCAATATCAATATCCCGGCTATTATTAACGAAATATTCATTTTACTTACCTTATCGTGGTGCATAGCGCATTGAGTACGATACTTTCCTTGAAAATTAACAATGTCAAAAGTAATTAACCTCTTACCACAACGAAGGCACGCTATGAAAGAAGTGTTATTATTGCCTAGTTCAATTCTCAATCTAAATCATCCCATTCTATCGGGGAAAACAATTTGCGAATAACTCGCCTGGCTTTGATGTACCGTTCTTTGAGGATTAGGCATTCCAAAATAATTTAAATTAATTTGAGATATACACTCCTCAGATTATTCTGAGATCAGGTAGTAATCAGTCCCAGTTTGAATATTTGTATTCCAATATCAACTAATCCATCAGATTTAAACTTGGCTTTAATATTGTGGCAGATATACCTTTGTTCTGACATTCTCATATCTTATCTAACAGACAATCTCTCATCCAATGGATATAGATAGACATTGGCCATCTCATTTCCTATCTTTGTTGAATGAATCCTTATTCCATTCTTAATTTCTCCTCCATCAATACCTGATCTTTCGACTCCTAGTACGCAAGTAGAATCCATTCTTTCATGATCGGGAATAAACCGGCTTCCTGGAAAGGGCTCTAAAGTAACTCTCTCTTCTCCTAGAATGCCTAAATCTCGCAAGGAATTAGACATAATACGTCCTCCATCATTCAAGATCATATCTATGCCGTATAGTCTGTTAACCTTTACCATAGCCGAATACATATCAAAGGTTTTACCAGTTATGATATAATCAACTAGATGTGATTCAGGAATTAACTTTGAGGCGTAATCATGTCCTGATTCATTTGTCAAAAAGATCACATTGATTCCATTTTTGGGATTAAGAATTTTTATTTGGTTTTTCTGGTAGAGATCAGCCAGCTTTAGCCTGCGAAATGTTTTATCAGATCTGGCTACAACAATTTGATGAAACATTGAATTTGTAACTACTTTTTCTCTTAGCTTTATGAGATCCTCGTAGACTTCTGGAGCTGACTCTCTTATAGCATTTCCAAAAAATTGCCAATCCCAAATTTGTTCCCTGTTTACAACTAGATTATCTGCACTTATCATCATTGCTTTTGAACCCATCAAGATTCTGTGAGTTGATGCAAAAACACTATCACCTAATTTTCTAATTCCTCCGGTTAGGGATAGAACACCCCCTCCAGGTTTATGAGGAATCTTGTAAATGTAAACTCCTTTACCACTTTCCATTGTTCTAGCTGCAACATAACTTGTGGCTTGATACGGCACTTTCATCTTACTGACATACTCAGAAGAAGCACCGATAACTATCTCTGATAAAATTTCACCCAAATAATCGAGTCCAAAGTCATTCGAAGGTGATATAACCTTTAAACCTCTATTAATGAAATGATGATAGAGCTCTTCTGAGATTACTCCATTGTCTAATAATAATGACAGTTGTTTCTTATATCTTGAAGCTCTATATGCCATGGAACAAGTTAGCATAGGGCTATAATATTTTATTTTAGGAACAACCAGCTCAATTAAGAAAATTCATAAATCTCTTACCTTTACCAGAAAACAATTGACAGAAATATCCAAGGTTGCACTCGTTTTAGCCTTGATTTTGATAATATCCGTTTCCTCGTTTACTACTATGAATGCACTCGAATCAAGCGAAAAGGGTGCATATACTGATAACATACGATTCATTCAATATCTGGACGGAAATATAGCTCTGCGTGATATTAAAGCAGGAAATCTTGACACATATTACTTTAGAATACCTCTAGAAACAGTAGCATCTATTTCAAATGATACTAATGTAAAAATATATGAAAAAAATGCAGGTTCATTTGCCTTCCTTTTAAATCCCGCACCATCAAAGAATCCAAACATTTTAAATCCATTCCAATTCAAAGAAATTCGTTTCGCAGTAAATTACTTGATAAATCGTGAATTTATCGTAGATGAAATCCTAAATGGCTATGGAAGTGTCCAGATAGACCCCTTTGGAATCTCCTCACCTGAATACGAAGCTCTTGTTCCAGTTCTAGAGTCTTACAATTTCAAATATAATCCAAATCTTGCAAAAGATATAATAGAGAAAACATTGATTTCAAACGGTGCAACAAAGCTAGACGGTAAATGGACATACAAAGGGACACCCATCTCAATCAAAATTATGATAAGAAGCGATGATCTACCAAGAAAATCTATGGGTGAAATTCTTGCAAATCAACTTGAAAATATTGGCTTTACCGTACAAAGAGACTACGGTGATTTAAATAAAGCAAACCTCGTAGTCTATGGCACAGATCCACAGGAGTTAAGCTGGCAAGTCTACACCGAAGGTTTCGGAGGAACGTCTCAATTTGTAAGGTATAATCCTTCTACAGCAGCTCAAATGTACTCACCATATTTTGGTAAAATGCCTGGATGGGCAAATCCATCCTTTTGGAACTATCAAAATTCTTCTCTTGATAACATAACACAAAATATTGCATTTTCCAATTTCACCTCTGAAGAGGAACGAAATGAATTATTACGGCAGGCACTAAGTTTAGGAATACAGGAATCTGTAAGAATTTTTCTAACTCAAAATATTGATCCATATGCGGCATCCTCGTCAATCAAAGGACTAATAAATGATTTTGGCGCAGGTATTTCTACTAGTAAGTCTCTCATTAATGCAAGATCAGCTAAAAATGCAAGTACTATAAACGTTGGCGTCAAGGAAATTTATCAAGGGGCATGGAATAGCGTTGGTGGCTGTAATGATTTGTATTGTAGGGATATTCATTCATTAGTCTATGATGCCGCTACATCTAGAAATCCATACAATGGTGAAGTGATTCCTTTGAGAAATGAATGGACGAATATTACTACAATGGGACCAGAAAAGAGACTCGCTGTAGATAATGATGCTCTAACATGGAATCCGCTTAACCAAAGATGGGAGGAGGTTGGAAAAAATACATCCAAAAGTAAGGTTAACCTTCATATGGTATATTCAAACTGGCAAAATGGTCAACCTATGAACAAGGCTGATCTAATTTATCCGCTTTACTTTCTATATGAGTGGTCATCCAAGATTAATTCAAGTGATCTTACATATGACCCGGAGTACGCCACACTGGCCCAAGTTGCATTAAAATATCTTCGTGGTACTAAGTTTCTAAATGACAGTAATGTCATATCATTCGTTGACTATTGGCATTTTGATAAGAAGGAAATTGCTGAATTTGCTTCGGTTTGGGCAACATCTCCTTGGGAAATTAATGCTGCAATAGAGAGATTGGTAAAAAACGGAAACTTTGCGTATTCACGATCAGAAGCAACTGTCAAGAACATTGAATGGTTATCTTTGATAATACCCAGTCATGCACAGGCTATTAGGCAAGAACTGGAAAAAATGAAAACAGAACAATTCATACCTGCCCCATTAAAGGGTATAGTTACTGTTGATGAAGCTATAAGAAGATATGACGCAGGTATAAAATGGATAACAGAACATAACCACGCAATAATTGGTAATGGACCTTATGAAATTAAGAACTACAATCCAACAGGGAGAGTAATATCCCTAACGGCATTTAAAGATAATTCTTATCCATTTGCAAAAGGATACTGGTCTATTTATGAAACTGCAAAATTAGCGAAATTTGAAAAGGTTCAACAACCAAAAGTAGTTACAAGGGGTTTACCAGTAGCTATTTCAGGTAATGTAACTATTGGTGGTAACTATGACAGTAATGCAACTTTAACATATTTTATCTTTGATAAGGATAATCATCTCATAACACAAGGAGAGGGTAAATGGATCGATGATAAGGGCAATTTCATGATTCCGATTAATGGTAGCTCTACTAAAGCAATGTCTATTGGACCAAACGAATTTGAATTATTTGTAAAGAGCAATTATGCTCTAAGACCTGATATCTATAGTGGTATTTTTATAACTGCTCCAAACCCTATAGTCAAAAACTAACTTAATAACTTAAATCGAATTTGTTTGGAGTGCAAAGAAGTAGATCTGGCTATGGCCTTCAGAAGATGAGTTGATTGAAGATGATGCATTTATTAAGATATATTGATAACATAATAAAGTAAAAGCAATTGGGACTAGGAAGAACCTTACTATTTCGTTCATTTAATATGTTTTTGGTATTGTTTGCAACCTTGTTTATCACCGTGATTCTACTAGGTTCCACTTTCGATAAACTACAGAAAGAGGCTATACGCAATCAGGTGATAGATGAAGTAAATCAAGGAACACTTAAATTTGAAAGCTCGGCTGAAAGATCATCTTACATAAATAACCAAATCCAGTTTAGATCTAAAACCTCTGGCTTGGATCAAGATTCGTTGAATCCCTCGATATTAATTCACAGAGTTATTAGTGTAATGACCTTTGATTTGGGAAAATCTCATTTTTTTACAACAGATTATGGGTCATCTAATGTAAGGGATATAATATTCGAAAAAGTTCCAAAAACTCTCTTGTTATTTACTACAGCAACAATATGCGCTTTTGTTATTGGTATTTTTCTTGGTACATATGTCGCAGGTAAAGAAGGATCCTGGTCGGACAAATTCAATTCAATATTCGCAATATTTAGTAACAGCTTTCCAGCATGGTGGATAGCAATGTTAATGATCCTAATCTTTGCCTTCGCATTACATATATTCCCAGCTCGGGCAACACCTCTCTCTTCGCCTTCTGACCCTACCTATGTTCTTGATCTGCTATATCATATGGCCCTGCCACTAATTACATTGATTATTGTTTCATTTGGTGGAGTGGCGTATATTGTGAGATATTTCTTGATAAATATCTTGAATGAAGATTTTATTCATGCAAAAAGAACAATGGGGATTTCCAGACGAAAAATTTTATATTCACACGCGTTGAGAAATGCCGGACCCCCAATTGCTACCGGTGTAGGATTAGCTTTGGCGGCTTCTTTTGGAGGTGCAATTATACTAGAGGCCGTTTTTGATTGGCCCGGCATGGGAAAACTCTATTATGATGCAATAGGACAGTTTGATGTTCCAATTATAATTGGCCTCACTTTTATCTCCACAGTAATTTTTTTGGTAACAATATTCATTACCGACATTTCTTATACTCTATTGGACCCTAGGGTAAAAGGTAACTAATTTATTGCAAAAAAAATTATTCTTAGGTCTATTAAGATCTGGTCGTGGTATTGTTGGAGTATCAATTATTGGTTTTCTATTGTTATTGAGCGCAGTCGCACCATTAATCATCCCAATTGAATCCTATTTTTTGTGGAATGATCCAGATTATTGGATTAATAATCCAAAAACAGCAGCTCCTTCCTGGACTAATTTTTTTGGACCCAAAGAATTTGAGCATCTATCGTTAGATAGGGACGACGCAAGAGTTATTTCGGAATCATCAGAAGGGATTAGAATAGATAACTATAGATTTGAAATCAATGTGCAAGCCGATAGCTTTCCTGATGACGTTATGTTTCTTTACTCTGCAAAATATGGTGATATTCCTCCCGTTTTGCAAATTGACATTAACAGACCTGACAACAAGACTTTTACTGTTTATTATTCATCATTACCTCCGGCAAATAGCATTAACACTACTTTTTCAGACAGAATTTTTTCTACAAACGAAAATATCAAAGAGGCTTTAAACCAATACCAAAGCTCGTTTAATTATTCAATATCTGGTCTCGAACCACAAGTCGTAATATTTTCAGATACCAATAAACCAAATGTCCTTAAAGGAGCATATCAAATATCCGAAAGGTTTTTTTTATTTGATAATAACAGTAGTGTGGAAGATGCTGGCTTAATTCTTGGAGGTAAAGTATTTGGCATCATAGGAACCGATGACTTGAGAAGAGATCTTGCTGTTGGGATCGTATGGGGTATTCCCATAGCATTATTCATAGGACTGACTGTTTCAATATTTTCAATAGCTATTGGACTTGTTTATGGTGTAGTAGCTGGATATAGAGGAAAGAGAACTGATGAAACAATGATGCGAGTCAATGATATATTTTATGCGTTGCCAGCCTTGCCGCTCCTTATTCTTCTGTCGATTACTTATGGGCGTAACATCTTTCTAATAATTGGATTTCTACTAATTTTTAGCTGGATGGGAACTGCAAAAGTAATTAGAAGTATTGCATTACAGACGCGTAATTTTCAGTATGTGGAGGCAGCTAAACTAATGGGGCAGTCAGATTTAAGGGTAATTTTCAAACACATAATTCCACAACTACTTCCACTGACATTTGCAAGTATAGCAATCGCTGTGCCTGCAGCAATACTTACCGAAGCTGCATTGAGTTTTATCGGTTTAGGTGATCCGTCATTACCTACTTGGGGACAAATACTCCGTGATGCAAACACCGCAGATGCCGCGTCACGCGGTATATGGTGGTGGATTTTTCCTCCTGGACTTATGATTGCATTGACCGCCCTGGCATTTTTCTTGATTGGAAGTACACTGGACGCTATTGTAAATCCACTAAGAAACAAGAATAAAAAAGCTTAGAACTATTTGAATCTCAGTCTGACTAGTCGATAGCACTGTTGCCTTGAATTACATAAAAATTTATACTGATTATTTCCAAAAGAATTTTAATCATTTTTCTTTGCTTCTATAAAATCCACAAAGTAGAACAGATAAGACCTTTCATTTATTTTCATTATCCATGGGATATATGACTCTTCATTATTTATTTTGTATCCAAATTTTTCTAATTTTATCCTGATTTGGCTCGAATCAAATTTATCTTTACCATTATAGTCGACAAAATGGTAAGGATCAATTAATATCAATTTTCCATTCTTTTTGATAGAATTATTTACGGAAATAATTAATTTGTTGAAATCTAATCTATCAATAACATTTAAGGCAACTATACTATGAAAGAATTTTGATTTAAACGGAAGATTCGTAGCATCTGCTACAATAAATTCCATGTTTCTTCTATTTCTATTGTCCATTATTTTTCTTGCTTCTAATATGAACGAAAATGAAAGATCTATTCCAAAGACATATGATAACTTTTTCGACAATTCAATGGTGCTTGAACCTATGGAACAACCAATGTCCAATCCAATTCCACAAATTTAGGTCTTCGTCTGTCAACATCTTGTATATGTGATCAGGTTTTATTTGCTTCTTCAATAGAGACAATAATCTATCATCTGAAGGGTAACCATTATGAGTGTTCAGATAAAATTATAGCAAATACCGTTCTCTTCGTAGAGATCATTATATGTATGACCATGAATTTTTGCTCCTTCTGATTTAAGAAACGACTTAATTTGAGATGATTTTGAATTTACTATCCACTTACCAAATGTAATAATTCCTTGACATGCATATTTATGAAAATTTTCCAATAATATTGGTACACCTTGAATTATGGGATATTTCGACATACAAATTTTGCAACTAAGAAATCCTTCTACGCATTCATCTTCCGTTCCTAGAAATGATTCCAGGTTTAATCTTTCCTTTTTGCATGAATTATTTACGCAGCATAAATATGTAACAATTTTTTTTATCATAAATCAATACTCTATTTGTATCGAAACAAGATTAATACCAATTATTGCAATAATAAACAAGTCAATGATTGAAGCCTTTGTTTCATGGCTTGGTATCTGTAGGAGTATATTTTCATTCACTTGTTGTTCATTTTGGTTAATATTGAATACATTTTTTCATATGATGATGCAATGTTTCTCTTGTTGGTATAATTTTTCTTTATTTTATTAATTCTTTTTTCAAGCTCAACTTTATTTTTGGTTAACATGGAGAATAATTTAATTGATTCCTCATTAAATTTTTTTAGATATTTTAATAATTCCTTGTTATCTGCCAATAGTGATGATATAAGTGACGAATTGTCCGTTAATATACTTTCAAATAGTAGTGCTTGAAGACAAAAAGTAGGTCCAGAGAATTTCTTTAAAAATGTAATTTTTTCATTGCTTAGAGTGACACCTAATAACAAATTAACGTAATAAACCATCCCTAGTATTACAGCCATTAATGAATCATGATATTTTGGACTATTGATTACTATTGTTTTTGCTTCATTAAATAAAGATTTTACTAATTTTTGCTCTTTCCTCCTGTTCCTAACCGGTATAATCAGTATTTTTGTATCACGTAACTGCTTGGCTCCTGGACCAAACATTGGATGAATTGAGAGCGGTACCAAATGATCTGGAATTTTCAACAAAGAATCAAAGATATCGGTCTTGAGTGATGTTATCTCTACTATACAAGCACCTTTTTTCATTATAGGTATGCACTTATTAACGACGGCAATTGTTATCCTAGTTGGTACACATACAATCACGATGTCCGCTTTTCTAATACATGTCTCCAAGGATTTGCAGACAGTTATGTTGTAGGGATATTTTTTTAAATCTAAATTGATTTTTCTCTTATCATACAATGATACATTAAAGTCATTTTTTTTTGAAAAATAGTTACAGAACCAGAGACCCATTTTACCCACTCCTAATATCGCTACGGATGTAACCATTGTATCACACATTCGTAATTTTTTTTAGTATTTTTAATCCATCATTTAGCAATTTCGTTGGTTGACAAGCTGAAATTCTTATGAAATCAAAATATGTTTCTCCAAAACCAATTCCAGGAGCTACAGCGACCCCCTCGTTTAACAGGTTGAATATTATCTTGTTCACATCTATGCCATTGTTAAATCTCACAAAATAGTACATACCTCCATCTGGATTAACGAATTCGCAAGGTAAATTTTCTAATTCACTTTTTATGAAATCTAGCCGTTTCTTCATCAAAGCCTTATTCTTAGTAACGTTACTATTCATTGCTGCAACAGCGGCATACTGCATGGGTTCTGCAACACTCGTTATCGCTATTGCTTGAATTTTTGATATTCTATCTATTATATCCTTCGAACTTATTGCATACGCAACTCTAAAGCCTGTCATAGCATGACTCTTTGAAAATGAAGATACCATTATACTCTTATCATATCCAAACTCTAAAATGCTCTTATACGGGATATAGGAATACATTGAGTATACTTCGTCACTAAGTACAAATATGTCATTTTTTCTAGCCATTTTGAGGATTGCGTCAATCTCTCTTTCTCTAACTATTTTTCCTGTTGGATTGTTCGGAGAATTTAGAACTATCATTTTAGTATTCGAAGTAATCATCTGTTCTAGTTGATCCAAATCGAGATCCCAATTTTGTTCTACGTTAGTCCTGATTGCCTTAACCTTTACACCAATAAAATTTGCACAATCTCTGTAAGCAGGCCACGCCGGTTCAGAAATGATTAGTTCATCCCCAATTGATACGTTAGATACCATTGCACTAAATACTCCAAACCTTGCCCCAGGAGTAATTATTACATTTTCTTCCTTTACTGATCTTTCTTGTGCTATTAAGTTTCTTAGCATAGGAACTCCATTGGTCTGAGTGTAATGAAATCTTTTTTTCTCGAAAGTTTTCAGTAATTCATGTTTGACACTAACTGGAGGAATATAATCAGGTTCGCCAACTTCCAAATGAATTATTTTCTTACCTTCCGACTCGAGTTGTTTTGCTTTCAAGAACATGGCCATATGATCCAACTTTGCTTCTTTTTTTGAGGTTTTTGCTTTTTGAAGATTTATTGACTCTAAAAATAATAAATTCAATAATCTACCTATAAACTCATTGTTTAAGCCGATTTGTGTTCCCAATTCGTGAACATATCTTGCAATATCTTGTTCAACAGAAATGTCTTCTATTTTCATCATAAGATTATCCTTGATGTTTCCAATTTCCCTTGCAATACTCATCCTTTTTTGCACAAGTCTTATTATGTCTGCAGTCACAAGTCGCATGTCATCGCGTAATTTTTCCAGTTTGAGCTCGTTTTCATTGCTCATTTTTTTCTATCGCCTAGCACTGGTGGGATAAGAGCCCATCTAATCGCGTGGTCAGCCAAAATCAAAGATACTAATGACTCAACCACAGGTACAGCTCGAGGAACAACACAGGGGTCATGCCTTCCAGGAACAACAATTTCACGCTCAGAATTTGAAACTAGATCTACTGTTTTTTGTTTTTTTGCAATAGATGATGCTGGTTTAAATCCAATTCTGATTACTAATGGCATTCCATTAGTTAAGCCTCCCAAAATTCCTCCAGAATTGTTTGTCTTCGTTATTATTTTATTGTCCACAGAGATTGCATACTCATCATTATTTTCAGAACCTTTTAGCTTAGTTCCCGAAAAACCAGATCCGAATTCTATAGCTTTTACCGATGGAATACTAAATAATGCTTTACTCAGATCAGATTCCATGGAGGAGAATATCGGTTCTCCCAATCCTACTGGCAATCCTACGGATATACATTCAACAATTCCTCCAAGTGAGTCGCCATTTTTCCTCGCATCAATAATAATTGCTTTCATTTTTTCGGCAATTTCAGGATGGGGACATCGGACATCATTTGTATACCTATTTTGTTTTGCCTCTTCATATGGTAATGAATTGCAACTAATTTTGCCTATCTGAATAGTATAGGCGATAGTTTCTATTCCTAACGAGTACTTCAAGAGCTTTTGCGCAATTGCCCCGCCCATGACCATAGTTGCAGTTAATCTTCCGGAAAATCTCCCACTTCCTCTATAATCGGCAAATCCGCCATATTTTATGAAAGATGGATAATCTGCATGACCTGGTCGTGGGGTATTCTTAATCACTTCGTACGGTCTAGAATCTGAATCCTTATTCCATATTATCGCGCATATAGGAGCTGAAGTTGTATAACCATTGAAAATTCCTGACAATATTTCAACTTTATCTTCCTCCTTTCTCTGCGTTGTGATTATAGATTGTCCCGGTTTGCGTTTATCTAACTCAGTCTGAAGATCTGATTCGGAGAGTGGAAGTCCGGAAGGGCAGCCGTCTAGTAACATCCCAATACATCTTCCATGGCTTTCACCAAAACTAGATAAAGTGAGTTTCTCCCCCAAGATATTGCCAGTCATTTTATTGATATTGATACCATTTGTGTGTCATATATATTGCCTTTATGTTAATTAGATATACATTCAAAAATCATGAAGACGGAAATAAAATCAAAACTAACTTAATTTTGCACCAATTCTTTTCATGTCTTGCACAAATGAAGGGTAAGAAACATCAACTGATTCCACTCCATCTACAACAGATTTTTCTGTCATCATGGCCGCTATTACAAAGCTCATGAAAAGCCTATGATCATTGTGGGAATCAAGCACGGCATTCTTTAGTTTTTTTGGTGAGATTATCCTAATTTCATCGGGTAATAGCTTCGTATTAACTCCAAGTTTTCTTAGTTCAGATGCAATTATTCTTAATCTATCTGTTTCTTTGTAACGTGTGTGAGAAACTCCATATATTCTTACAGGATTTTTCGACTTTAAAGACAAAATAGCGACAACAGGAAGCAAGTCTGGCGTATCTGAAAGGTCAAATTCTCCTCCATCAAGTTCTTCTGTTCCTATAGTCTTCACGGTACCATTTTTCTTATTTATACTAGTTACTGCACCGATTTTCTTCAGAATTTCAAGAATTTTTGAATCGCCTTGTGGTAACGAAAAATCTAGGTTACGAACAGTTATCTGATTGCCTACAAGTGTACCTGCAGAGAGCAACAACGCAGCTGTAGAAAAATCTCCTGGTATAGTAAACTTAGCAGGCACATATCCATTATTGAATATATTATATCTTTTATAATCTCTAGAATGCTTTATATCTGCACCAAATTTACACATGACATTAATCGTGGATTCTATATAGGATTTTGAGACTTGCTTTCCGACTACACTAAGACAAATTTCTGACTCAGCACAAACTCCTGCAATTAGAATTCCCGAAATAAACTGACTTGATATTGAGCCATCAATAGTAACCTGTTTTCCGCTAATCCTTCCTCCCTGTACAATAATAGGGGCTCTATCATTTTCTCTAGCAGAGAAACTATTAATGCCAAGTTGTTTCAAGGCTAATAAGAGTGGTCCCATTGGTCTTTTTCTTATACTATCATCTCCTGTGATTACAACATATCCTCCTTTTAATAACGATGAAATAGCAGTAACGAAACGCATTGTTGTGCCAGAGTTCTCTACATTGATAACATTATCAGGAACTTTTAGAGTATCATTTCCAGAAATAATTAATTCCTTACCTCTTTTTCTAATTTTTATTCCGAATGCTCTACATGCGTCAATTGTTGCGATAGTATCCCTTGAAATAAGAGGATTAATAATATGTGAGGTCCCATGCGCCAAAGAAGAAATGAAAACTGCTCTGTGCGTATAGCTTTTACTGGGCGGACATGAAACGTTACCATTTAATATGGATCTTGTTATAAATATTTTAGCCAACTTGTCTCACTGCTGATGCTTTCTGATTGTTTGCGCGCGAAACAATTACCCTCCCGTCTAAATTAGATAATAATGATTTGATTTTTTGGACTTTGGCTTCATGTACTACCGCAGCAATTGCAGGGCCGTTTCCCGATATGCTCGCTGCCAAGGCACCATTTTCTAGACATACTCTCGTAATATTATAACTATTTGAAAATAAGGATGATGTCAAAACTCCGTTTAGTTTCATAGCTTTCCAATATTGTCCCGAATAAGCCAATTGAAAGGCTTCAAGATAAATATCCGAGAGCAATTTGAGTTTGGTGATGTCTCCCCTTTTTTGGTTATTTGGTATATATATTACAGTGTTTATATCAGTTGGCGAATCTTCTCTTTTCAAGATTTTTCTCTTATAGTTATCTGTGGTAACAAACCCTCCATAATAACATGCAGCTGAGTCATCATATGCACCAGTGATCGTAGTTTTTGCATACAAAGATGCATCTATCGCACTATTTAGAACAAAATCATCATTGATCTCCCTATTCATAAGTGATTTACACGCGAGAGCAACTGCATTTGATACTGCACTTGAACTTTTTAGTCCTATACCTGAGGGTATCTCTGAATCGATATTAATTAATAATTGATTATTGTTGAGATACTTTGATTGGAGTATGTCATAAATTATCTTTTTTATCATGACACTTCCTCTGCCTTTTTGAAAAATTATTCCACAACCTTTCTTTGAATTTATTTCAACTTTGACCTTAAGAGAAATTCCCATTGCAGAACCGAATCCAGATGCAACAGCATTTACTATCGATATGGCACCATGAACTGTTGAAGTTACCTTTATAGTCATGTAGGTTCTCCAAACATTCCAAATAACGCTTTTTTCATAGACTCTATCGGGGGATCCATTTGAAGCCATATTTTGAAGGATTCAGTTGCCTGTTCAAGTAACATTTCATAACCATAGACTATTTCAGCACCAACAGTTTTTGCATTTTCTAGTAAATTGGTAATTATTGGTTTGTATACAATATCATATACTATGGCATCTTTTCTTATACTGGTGGACTTTATCAAACTCTTTTCATTATTCATACCAAGGGGGGTAGTGTTTATAATGAGATTGCACTTGGAAGCAATGTTCTGAATATCATCATTGGAAATAATAGTAGCATCTAGTCCCAATTTTTTAACCATATTTGATAATTTTACTGATCGGTCAGTATTCCTGTTATAAATATTGAGATTTGCAATACCTTTTTCGTCTGACAAAGCGGCGACGACCGCTCTAGCTGCACCTCCCGCCCCCAAAATAAATACTTCAAATCCGTTAAAATCGACTTCTCGATTATGTAATGGTTTGATGAATCCTTTTATATCTGTATTATATGAGCAAAATTTCCCATCTTCATTATTCACCGTATTTGCCGCTCCTACCAACTGAACAGTTTTATCATGGCGGTCAACATAATCAAGAACCTTAACCTTATGCGGCATGGTTACGTTAAAGCCACCAATGTTTATAGCTCGTAAAGAATCCAGAGAATTTTTCAATTGGGTTTCTTGAACCCTGAATGCAATATAGCTACAATTTAACCCCAATGTATTAAAAGCAGCGTTATGAATTGCAGGAGATAATGAATGCTCTATGGGATCGCCAATTATGCAGTATGTTTTAAACTCTTTACTCATTTATTTTTCAAATTCTTATCAATTCTATCGTATATTTTTTTCATTATGCCAATGTCAAGTTGTCCTGGAGCCAAGGCATTATCTAAAGACGCATAGGTAAACGGTGAATTTCCATACAGAGTGCATAATATTCTTGATGAAATCCCATGTTCTCCCATCGCAAAAGCGATCAAATTTGCATTAATATTGTTATCATAAAGTGAAAGTATTCTAAAATTATCTTTCGAATTTCTAGCCATAGTAACCAATTTGACATACTTACTATATTTACTCATATCTGCAAATTTTCTTAAAAGTGATGATTCATTTGGTGTTTTTCTAAAGTCATGAAATGATACAAGAATTGGGATTTTATTATCCTTTACAAATTTCCTGAAATCCGTATCTTTTTTTATGATTGAGATATCTATATCAAGTAACATTGGTTTCGTTCTTCCCATTTTCTTCAATAGTAAAATTTGCTCTCTATGGTCTCCATCATAAAATCCACCCTCATCCTTTGATCTCAAAGTAAAAATCGCTCTATTTTTTATCTTTCTACATATGTCTAGTGCGCAGTCCATATCATTGTATATGATATGATCAAATCTAATTTCTACATAATCAGCTCCTCTTTGGAAGGCCATGTCGATCATAGGTAGTAAGTTATCAACCGAATCCGATGCTAGAGAAACACAAACTTTGAATTTATTCGCAAACATATTATCAGTTTCTTTGGAGTTTAAAAATTTAACAAACCTTCGTCAAACTCTTTAGCACGATAAATTTCTTCAATTTCTAAACGTTCTTTTTCAGGATATTCTTCTATCTCAAATTCCTCTCTTATTATTTCAGATTCTAAAATTTCTCTTTGAGATTTTACTGCCAGATAATTTTGTACTGCCATTGCTTTTGCACCAGTAAACATTCCCACGAGGGCTGCTAATATTATAAAGTCAGCTGAGCCGTTTGCACCTCTGACTCCAGCAACAATTCCCAAAGAGGTATTTACTCTGTCACCAAACCCAAATACAAAATCTCTTATATGATTAGATTCTTTGTTGTGTGGTTCAAGATGCTCAAGGTTATTCAACACGAATGCTTCACAGGTCCGATAATTTAACAATAACATACAAAACATGTTCATCGGTATAAAATGTTCCATTTATTTCAATTTTGGGACTACATTATCATAATCTAGTGTATCCCGCGGGCAGGATTTACTCCAGAAGAGCGTCATATCAAATCTGTTTGAGCCTGCGACTCTTCGGTCGCTGCAAATGTTAGCCCGATAGGCTGTTTCACGAGTTTAGCAATATTTGCCAACTACTACAGCCGAAAGCTCTACCAGGCTGAGCTACCGCGGGATATTTTTGGTAATGAATTCTGGTTATATAAAATAATTGAATATCGTCATCGACATAAGAATTCGTACCGAAGACAATCATGCGCAGTCAACTTATATTGAAGGTATGGTCTCAATAGCATCAAAATGATTAATTATATGAAAAAATATACTGACCTTAATGAAAGATTACGATCATCAGATAATATGGTTAGACTATTTTAACAAAAATTTGTCACGAAAAAAAGGCCGAAAGGTAGGAAAAAATATTTCTGTTTATGATCCTACAATGCAAGAGCTGATAGGCGCTTCAAAAACTCTTGAATTAGATTTTTCTGAAGAAAATATTAATAATCAAGCGCGACATCCTAGAAGATCTTTTGTAAAGTCAGGTTATGTCATGATCCCAAAAAGGGAGAAGAAGTCAACTGTTGTTACTCAAATTGCAAAAAAGATGAATGAGACAAGACAGCAAAAGCATTAGTTAGTTCCTTTCAAACCAATTTTATTCATCAGAAGCTATATAACAGATTTTATTTATCTTGAAACTAAATTTTATTGACAGATTAAAATGATAATGAGTATCCATTAGTTTTAATACTAATAATGGAGAAAATAGGTGAAATTGTCCACTTAGCCAAGAGTGGAAGACTGGTAGTCAAAATTGAGGAAAACATTAACCACAACTTGATAGGTCAGTCATTAATGGATGATAGAGGTACTAAGGTTGGAAAAATAATCGAATTAATAGGCTCGGTCAAATCCCCATTCGCATCTGTTATTCCAACCGTGAATTCAAAGTATTCGATCGGTGGAGTTGTGTACATATCCCGAAGTCTGAATCATCAATTTAACTCCTCAAAAAAAAGAGACAGAATGAGGAGGAAAAGGACATGACGTCTATGGAATATTGTTCACAATGTCCTGAATGTCAATCGAAAATTATTCTTGACTATGGTAAGGGTGAATATGTGTGTCACAAATGCGGATGCGTAGTTATGGAACAAGTTGACTATTACGGACCCGAAAATAATTCAACCGATTTTGAAGAAAGGAACAAGAATACAAGGGCAAGTGGTTCAACCAGTTTATCTCTTCATGATTTTGGATTGAGGACGGAGATAGGAAATAGTTCAAGAGATTATAGTGGACGAACTATAGATTATCAAAACATTGAACTCATGAATAGATCTCGCAAATGGCATAGTAGATTGAGAGTTAATTCATCAAAAGAAAGAAGACTATCAAATGTACTTTCAAAGATTAACGAAATATGCTCCGTTCTCAGTCTTAGAAAAACAATAACTGAAACTGCCTCAATGATTTATCGTAATTTTGAAAATAACAGTAGAGCGAAGGGAAAATCTATAATATGTATAGCATCGGCGACTATTTATTTGGCTTGCAAAAGATGTGGCGTTGTTAGATCGATAGAAGAAATTGTTCAAGCTGCAGGAATATCAGAATTTGACAAGTCAAGCGTAAAACTGGCTTCTAGATATTATAGGTCTATGGTCATGGAAATGAATAAGATAAATGAATCAAAAAATAGCGGAAAATCAGCTTCACCATCAAACGATTCAGAACACGCAGATTTAGACACAGATCCGAATTCGAATACCATATCACTTTCATATTCTCAATCTCCATCAGTTCCTTCGATGTTTGCAATAGACAACTATATTTCAAAACTTGCTAATATTGCAAAAATAGACACAAAAATTGAGAGATTAGCACTCGAAATTGCACAAAAAACAAATAATAATTTCTTTTCGGATGGCAAAGCGCCAAACGGCTTGGCTGCTGCATATATCTATCTTGCTTCGGTATTGCTAGGAGTAAATTTACTTCAAATTGATGTTTCCAATTTTGCTGGTGTTACTGAAGTCACTATAAGAAATAGGTGTAAAGATATTTTGAATAATTTTAAATTAGTTGTCAATGCAAAGCCAGCCAATTAACAATGAATTGGTATTCTTGAGTAATAAAATTATTACCTAATTACAACTTTATGTTTCTTTGTTTTCTGTACATTTCAATTAGCTCAGATTCATCTGTTATGTCTTGTGGATTTTTATCAAGTCGTATTTTGTTGGTAAATTTCGGAAATCTTAGTGACAACCCAAATCCTTTTCTAATAGAATCCATGCCAGCATCATATTCAGGACTTAATGTTATCTCTGATGCTATAATTTCGATTACTATTGTTGGTATAAACCAAGTATCCATTTCTAGTTTTGAATAAACTCGTGGATGCTTCTTTGGTATCATGTATTTTCCTAGCTCTTTAAACAACTCTGCAAGGACTTGATCTGTAAACCCACTTCCTACTTTACATACACTTTTGAAAACATTTTCATTCCTATCGTACACTCCAAGTAGTAATGCACCATATCTCCCTACTCTTCTACCTCTTCCATAAGATCCACCAATGATAACTAGATCCAAACTATCGACTAATTCACTTCTATATTCTCTCTTGATTTTTATCCATGCGAATCCTCTTGCTCCAGCTCTATAAGGACTATTGGTCTGCTTCATCACTAGGCCTTCACAACCATGTTCTATCGATTCAGCCATAAATTTTTCAAGTTGTTCTACTCTGGTCACAATCTTCTGCTGTATGACCGTTAATCTTCGATCCACTGAATTAGTAATAAGATCCTTTAACAACTCCCTTCGTCCTGTGTAGGTAAGATTTGTTTTATCTCTTCCCGAAGCCCAAAGAATATCAAAGACATTTACAGAAACAGGATAATCTTCAACATTCTTTGCAATGTCATATTTCCGACGTCTATGCATAAGTTCTTGAAAAGGAAGAAACTCTTCTGTATACTTATTGATCGCAACCACCTCAGCCTCAATGATAAAATTACTTAAGGCAATGGTCCTAGAAGCTTCAGCTACATCCGGATAATAGTGAGTTATGTTTTCTAGGCTCCTTGAAAATATCTGAACCTTCTTATCTTTTCTATGAATTTGTACTCTTTCACCATCGAGCTTAAACTCTACTGCACCCTTACCAGAAACTTTTTCAAGAGCCTCTTTGCTAGTTTGAACTCTTTCTGCAAGCATTGGTCGAATCGGTATAAATAATTCAATCTTAATTGCAGAAACTGCTTGTATTCCTTGTTTTGCCAGAATCTTGGAAACCCTCCCCAAATCGCTTGAGACATTATAAGCGCTTTCTAAAACTTTTCTATTTTTTTTATCTGATGTATACGCTAAAGCTAATGCATCCATAATTGCACTATCAGCTATTCCAAGACGTAATGTTCCTAGTGCAAATCTTATGATATATTTGCATTCTTTCGGCGATGAATCATTGAAAAGACTTGCAAATAATTTTAATTTTATTTCCTGAGATCCCTTACCAGTAGTTTTGGATATCTTGTCGAAAATTAAATAAATCCTTTCAATAGTAACCTTTTCATTAAAAAGTGTTGTCTGGACCTTGTTATTTAAAATTGTTTCTGCAACACTTCCTAGATCACCTATTTCGCGATATTTGTGGTAAACCTCTTCGCTTGAAATATTTGATAATTGTGAAATTATGCGAATAATCATTTTTTCAGCTATTCCCATTTCAATTCCTTCGTAATCGGGTCTAATTTTTCCCTGAATAAGATAGATTATTTTATCAATGAGTTCTGATGAAGTATTTTTGAAAAGGGCAACCAAATAATTTGTAAGCTCTAGTCTACTTGTTGTTTGTTCCATCTCTTCCAAAATTCTAACGATAATGAAAAAATCCAACATTATTTGTTATAGAAGGATATTTTAAAATATTTCAAACTAAATTCAAAAAAATCAGGTTTACTTGAATGAAAATATGGTCCATTATGAAAAAATTGATTAGACTTATTCCATAGAATTATAAATTGGATTAACATTGGCGTTACTATGGGAGGAGCTAAGAAAAAATCATTACGGAGTCAAGAAAAAACCTCTGAGACTCCATATGCCGATGATAAGATAAAGCAGGGAGAAAAGAAGGGACCAGTTAAACAAAAACAAAAACCATTAATAATCATCGAAGAACCTCAAGGTTTAAAGACTTTAAAAAATATGAAACCAATTACGTCTCATACATTGGCTAGATTAATGGGTGTAAAGATTTCTGTTGCAAATTCATTTCTACGTTCTCTTGAATCTAAAGGAATTGTAAGACCAATAGGTGGGTATAGTGGGCATAGGATCTACGAGCTAGGGCCTGCAGAAGCAGTACGATAAATTTGATTTTCCGATTCGTGGATAATCCAATTTAACAGAACTGAGTGGATATCCAAATTAAAGCATTTAGACTCTCTACTCATCTTCCATGCTAATGAGGCGCAAAGAAATGACTTTGGACTATAGAAACTTAATCTAACTTAGATAATTTGAGGTAAGATACTCTTGGATGGATTAAAACTCTAATAACAATATCCAAAGTGAATGTCTAGAACGAACATTTCTAACTATTACCAAACTAATCCAACTCTTGTCCTAAAATTACATTCGTTGTACTATACGTATTTAATCTATGTTGATCATGTAGTCTATAGACAAATTTCATTGCTCTGGTAGGAGGCAGTGTTTCTTGTTCATACATGAAACGCTTGCGGTCTCCTAGCAGTCTTAGCTTTTCAATTTTTGATTATTGGATAGAGTGCATTATGCTTATACACTGGCGAGATCATCCTCTTGATTTAAGCTGGTCTTTTTACTGTGTTGGTGCTGTAGACCATTCTAAATCTAATTTCCATAGGATTAGTGAGCATTAATTCAGTATAAATCTTGTAATCAGTCTACTGTTATTCGGTTTGTGAATTCATTTGCAATATTGGTGGTCATAATTTCTATGACTTCTTTTTCTTCTTTGAAGTTCCCCAAACACCACATCGCTTTGACCAATGCAGTTTCTGAAGTTGCATTAGAAAGAGGAATCACACCAAGATTCAAAAGGTCTCTTCCCGTATCGTAGACCGTAAGAGCAGTTCTGCCCCAGATGCATTGAGAGGTCATAAATACTAAAATTCCCTTATTAATTGCATTCTTAATTTGGGAAAAGCATTCCTTGTTAACGTGACCCAAACCAGTACCCTCTAAGACTATTGCTTTATGTCCCAGCTCGATACAATAATCAATCATTCTACAATCAAAACCAGGATAAAATTTTAATAACGAAACTTTATCTTCAAAGTTTGGTCTTACAGTCATACTATAAAGATTGTTGTTCCTTTCTTGAAATTTCAAGTCCGCATATTGCTTTAGTATCTCTATTTGATCTTTCTTGATTAGTGAAAAAGGGTACACATCAATCGAATCAAATGCATCTCGTCTACTTGTGTGATTTTTTCTAACCCTGGTACCTATATGACAAGCGACAACATCATCAGAGATTGAATAATGCATAGCAACAAAAACACCAGAGAATTTAGATCTAGTCGCAAAAGTGCAAGCGCCTATCAGATTCAATGATGCATCAGATGACGGTCTATCTGAGGATCTTTGCGCGCCAACTAATACTACAGGGATTGGTAGATTTTGAAGGGCAAAACTTAGCGCTGCAGAAGTATAGTGCATGGTATCTGTGCCATGTGATACAATAATCCCATCGTATTTGCCTGATAATATATTATTAGCAACTTTTCTTGCGATTAGTGACCAATGCTGAGGTTTGATATTTTCACTATACTCACTCAAAACTACTTCCGGATCTATATTTGCTATCTCCATAAGTTCAGGAATTGAGTCATTAAGTTCTTTTGCTGTGCGTGCTGCCATCACCCCTCCTGTCCTATAATCAATTTTACTTGAAATGGTTCCACCTGTACTTAACAACGATAAATTTGGTAGTTTTGTCTGTGAAAAATTTTTATCAGTATTTCTATGAGAAAAATTATCTTTGTATTTATAATCTATATCAGGTTTGTTAGTAGGATCCAATTTTTCGGTTATTTTTTTTATACTTTTGATTTTCCCTAAATTGATACCAATATTATATCCACTTTTCAATTTCAAAACTAGATGATTGAAATCAGCATATTCGTACCTTGGAATTAAAATGCCAACATGCATTTCATTGTTGGTTTCAACGATTACTGAATCACCAAATTTTACATTCGATTTCTTGAATAATTCTTCCAATTTAGTACGATTTCGATCAATTGTCAATATTGGTATTATTTTGTATAAAGTATATATTAATAAATTATCATATTCTTTATAACGTAATTAGATAAAATATTTGAATTTTAATCGCTTATTAACTAATAGTTTGGTAACATTTTTCAAATCTTTGATCTTTAAGATATAGCTTTGATGACTTAATTTTAGTAACATACAGTATATCTGTACGCTGTAAACCCATTAAAACCTGAGTTGCTTGCGCTATTAGCTGCTAAATAATTCTGTGATGCCAATAAAGTAGGAAATGTTGGACCTATAGGAAAATCTGACTCAATAAGACAAGACAGTTCAATAAAAAAATGGATTGTTTGTCATTCCATTACAATCATAGTTAAAGTCGACTTTACACCATTCAATTTTCGCAGTTTCCATGTAATTGTCTCTTTGACTTTTTCCATTGTTTCTGATTCAACTTGTGCGACAATATCGTAAACTCCATAAACTTGATAAATTTCTTTTACACCATCAATACTTTTCAACTCGCTTACTATAGAATCCTCACTACCTAATTCAGCATTCATTAGAACAAATGCCTTTGGCATAACAAGATGGATGTAAATGAGATATAAAAAGATGATGCAGTTGTGTGACGATCATTATATATTGTAAAACCTCAATATTCTAAAATTTGTACCTTTTTCTACAAAATTTGTGATATGTAAAGACTGTAATACCTCAAGGATTGAGCCTGGCCATTGTTCTCGGAAAGAGTACACATTCCTTAATGTCTTCCAAATTGATTATCCATCTGACCAATCTCTCAATACCTATGCCGAACCCTCCATGAGGTACGGATCCGTATTTTCGAAGATCCAAATACCATGAATAAGAATCCATGTTTAGACCCTCTTTTTTAATCCTAGATTTCAATAGGTCGATATTGTCCTCTCTTATACCGCCACTGCTTACCTCACCAAACCCATCAGGCAAAAGTAAATCGGCAGTGAGAGCAATTCCTTGTCTTTCTGGGTCCTCCTTCACATAGAATGGTTTAACTTGGAGTGGATATCCGTACACAAAGACAGGATTAGCACGATCCTTTGTGAGTACTTTTTCAGAGTCTATATTCAGATCATCTCCCCACTCAATTTTTCTAGTCACTTCTCCATCTTGAATCCTGATATCATTTGCACATAGAATGTTAATTGCTTGGTTATAGCTCATTTTATCAAAAGGTTCTGTGATTTGATTTAAAGCTTGTACGTCTCGATCCAAAAATTTTAGCTCTTCATTCCTTTCTTTTGTTGTATGTCGAATCAAATTAATTAGTAATTTTTCCTGAATTGAAAACAAATCATCCATAGTCATCCAAGGAGCTTCTGCCTCCAAATGCAAATATTCTGCAAGATGTCTCAGAGTCCTCGATTTTTCAGCCCTGAACGAGGGACCTATCGTCCAAACTGGCCCTAACGAAAAAATTAAAGCCTCCAAGTATAGCTGAGCGCTTTGAGATAAAAATGCCTCATCTTTAAAGTATTTTACACGGAAAAGAGTTGAACCACCTTCCACTGCACTCTTGACCAAGGTTGGTGCCGTAACTTCAATCCAATCATTTTCAACAAACCAATTGCGTACATTTTCAAGAACTGTTGCTCTTAACTTAGCGATTGAAATCATCTTCCTTTTGCGTAGAGTCAAGTGTCTAAAATCTAGTAATAGTTCTGTACTTTGATATTCTCTAATAGGAAAATCATTGCTCGCTATACTGTAAATCTTTACATCATTTCCTCTAATCTCATAGCCACCTTCTTTTGCTCTTTTATCTTTGAACAGGATCCCTTGAACCTCTAATGAAGATTCTATTGTAAGCTCCGGCACACTTGTACTAGGCACAACACACTGAATTATCCCGCCACGATCATCCCTCATTATGATGAACGTCTTATCTTTTTGTTTACGTAATCTGTATACCCAACCTCTTACTTTGATTTCTTTACCAAGAAATTCGTCTTTTTTGATTTCGCTAATCCTACGATACTTCAATTGTGTATTTACGACACAAACGATCTTTATAATGATATTGTACCATCCAATTTAAGAAGAGTAAAATAGCTCAATTCAATATTAAAAATGAATTTATAGAATAGAAATAGTCTAGAATTCAATAATGAAATATAAAGTATGCAATAGTGAGGATCTTCCAAATGATTCAAGGAAGGTCATCTCCATCCAAGGTGGTAAGATCCTTGTGTGTAGATCTAATAATCGATTATTCGCCCTTGATAACTCATGCCCACATAGAGGAGCATCTCTTTCTAAAAGCGAAATAAAGGAAACAAAGATAATATGCTATATGCACAATTTTGAATTTGATCTAATTAGTGGAAAATTGTTACACATTCCGAGTAAGTGGAATGATCAAAATCCGAATTGGACAAAATCTGATAATCTGTTACTCTTTCCAATATCCGAGAAAAATGGTGAAATATATGTACAACTTTAACAAAATTTTTTGAAAAAATCTTATCCATGTTTATTAAGAATTTTTTTAATTAATGAGCATATATGGAGCTATACAAGCCTTGAATTTTTAATTCCTTATATGATAGTTTCTGTATGACAATGTGCGTTAGTATTTGATCGCTTGATGAATTCTTATTCACAGGACTAATCCTGAACTCTGGGAGCCAAATAGAAATGAATTCTTCCTACATTAGCTACCCTAAATTCTAATCTTAATGGCATTTTTGTAGAATATTCCAATACTAACGATCCTCCAGAGACACTTATAGCTTTAGTGATTTTTGATAAGTAGTCTAAACTATATGTGGCTTTACTTTTATCTTTGACCTGTAATTCCTCAAGGCCTTCACTATCTGCTTCAATAACAATATCGGCTTCTCCATAATCGCTTTTACCAGAAAAGGTAATTTTCTTTTCATCAGAATCAATTGAAATGTACTCTGAGACTACTTCAATATCGGACAATATTTTATCAAATGAGGCTGGAGTCAATATTACCTTGGAATTAAAATTTAGTTTTGGTAAGGGAGTTGATCCTCCAGTACTTTCTATTAATCGCATTTTATACTCTCTCTTGTAACCATTTTGGATCTTGATGTGAAGCATACTGTTCTCTTCAACAGAAACTTCTACTACATCTTTTTTTTCAGCTCTTTTCATCAATTTTGAAAACTCATCTATTCTAACTCCAAATTTTAGAGCTGAGTCACACTCATAACCATCGAAAGCAGAGTTTGGCCAGCTAATATCAATCAGTGCAACATGTGAAGGATCCATCCCTCTAAACGATAAACCTTCAACGGTAGCTTCAAACGTAGCCTCATCAACCAATGTGGATATTGCTGAAGTTACTGCTTTCCATTCATCCGGTGTTTTTGTTTTTGCTAGAAATACCAAGTATATCAATCAAGAGGCAGATTCAAAAGATTTTAAACATTCCTATTTTCTGTAAACGAATTAGAGGCAAAACATTAGAAAATATACGGTAAAATAATAAAATAAAATCATAAATTCCAAGATAAATATATAATAATTTACATGACTGTCAGTTAAAGAATTCTTAAATCAGGCAAAAGTGATCATAAATATATATCATGCGTAATTTCTCCATGTATGGCTGCATTGTGTACATCTATAGAATTGAGTTGTAGCCTCGTCAGCCGATCTTGTTTGTAGCATCCACCAAAATGCTATGTTGTTTCCACATTTGGGACAATCAATACTTGTAGTTGGCAAGGCGTTAGGACCTTTTTCTGATTCAACTATCTTGAGACTGGCTCCGCTTTGGTCTATCAAAGGAATTGATTTAATTTCAGCTTTCGCTTCTGTAAAACCGCACTTTGGACAAATTAAGATATTTTCCTCTATTCTTGGTTTCATCCTACTTTCACAGTTTGGACAAAATTTCAAGTAGAATCAGCGCTCTTTTCTTCGTTTACTGCCGACTCGATCATATCTTTAACTTTAAGAGCATTATTAGATGAAGATTGTAATGCTTTGCGCAAAATATCAAGCGGCTTGGATTTTTTTGTTATGATTCTTAAACTGAAGTCCTCTTTTAATTGGTGTTTCAATACAACACCTGCAAATTGTACTTCCTTTTCGTTTAAAAGTTCATGTTGTACGATGTATAAAATCGAAATATCTTCGCTCACTTTCAAATCGATTTCATTTGATTTATAATTTTCTAACTCCGCCTGCATGATACAGACAACTACTTATTGAAGATATAAATTATACCATCTGCGAAACTTATTGCAGAAGAGCTTTATTTCAGATATTAAACTTGGTACTTCTCATGAAATTATAGGATCCAATGATACTTTGACCTTCAATCTAGGTTTTAATATAGATGGCTTGATAAGAGAAATTTTTTCCCAAAAAAATTGGGAAAGAGCATACGATAAACACGATAACGTATTTAGACTTACGTTTTTTCTAGAATTACTGGTAGGTAATAAGGTGGTTGATAAGATCAAATTTGTAAGAAAAGCAGTATTATTCTGGACAAGAAATCCTAAATTATCATATAGAGTATGGATCTCCATAATAAAGGATGAAACCCCTTATTATCCCCTAACCATTGAGGAAGCAAAATCACTATTGTTTGATGTGACTAAAACTATAGAACTTGATAGCAGTATTTTGAAAAAGGGAGAGAATCAAATTCAGATTTCTATCAAGATCTCCTGGGGGAAGCATCTTTATACTGAACCTTCAGAATTGCGCGGGGAGACTAAAATTGTTAAAGTCAATAAACTGTGAAAAGGTCATTCTTGTCCCAATTTCATCTTACTATAAATATAGTCCATTGTGATCAATCACTTAATGGTAAAGTTTGATGGTATCAAAGGACAAGAATTATTAGACGTAGAAGAAAAAAACGACGAAATTACATTAATTTTTAAAGACAATCGATATTTGTTTATTAAAATAGAAAATGGCAAATTGATCTCTGATTCAGTACCAGAATAATCTGATTTCAAAGACTCTACTAACTATTACATATTATTTTAGAAAAATAAATGCTGTGTCATGAATAATTTGGTTACTAAAGACAGTATAAACGAAGAAATCATCAATTGTACTCGTTGTAAGCGATTAGTTACATACACCAGGCTAGTTGGCAAAAATAAAGTCAGACAATTTTCAAATGATGTATACTGGGCAAAACCGGTTACTGGATTTGGAGATACTGAGGCAAAAGTACTGATTATTGGCCTAGCACCCGGAGCGCATGGTGCCAATAGAACTGGTAGACTGTTTACTGGGGATCATTCTGGCCAATGGCTAATGAGAGCCCTATATGAAACTGGTTTTTCAAATATTCCAACAAGTACATCTACTGACGATGGCCTAATCCTGAAGAATATTTTCATTACTTCATGTATTAGATGTGCACCTCCTTCAAACAAACCACTCAATTCAGAGTTAGCTAACTGTTCAAAGTATCTTATTCGCGAGCTTAAATTATTAAAAAAGGTAAGGGTTGTAATAACTCTGGGCCTCATTTCGTTCCAAACGTATTGTAGGATTAATCATTTAAGGAAATTAAAATTCTATCATTTGGCCGATTATCCAGTAAATGACAAACATTTGATAGCATCCTACCATCCTAGTCGACAAAACACAAATACGTACAGGTTAACGTGGGAAATGTGGCTAGAAGTTTTCAAACTAACCAAGTCAATACTATCAAGTAATAATTAAAGTCTAATCAAAATTATTTGATCATATAGATAATCAAGGCTATTTTGTTATTAATACGGAATTTTATTAATTATTTTGTACATAAAATATATATTTCATTTATGAGTTGTCTTAATTTGGCTTTCAGCAAACTATTAAAAGACAGTATTACTTTAAAAAAGATATGATTGGTAAAGGGTATTTGTCAATACTATTCATAGTGACCACTATTGTTGTGCTTTCAAATATGAATGCAAACGCACAGATTTCAGGCAATGCAACTGCTGGGGCAGGCAATGCAACAGGTGCTGCAATGGGCGAAGCGAAGGATATTCTCGGCACAGCTGCTAACGCCACAGCTAACACAACAGGTGCTGCAATGGACAAAGCAAAAGATGTTGTTAGCACAGCGGCAAACGCCACAGCTAATGCGACAGGGGAAGTAATGACTCGGGCCGAGAACGTACTCAATGTGACTTCGGATGCTGCGTCGAATGCAACGCAAACAGCAATGGACAAAACAGTGAATATAGCGTCAAACGCTTCAAGCAATACAACAGGAACAGCAATGCAAGAGGCCAATGAGCTAATTAGCGCAGCTTCAAACGCTTCGGCTAATGTGACTAATGCAACAGGAACAGCAATGGGTCAAGCAGAAGAAGCTCTTAGCACAGCTGCAAATGAAACAGCTAATGCAACAGGAACAGCAATGGGTCAAGCAGAAGAAGGTGTTAGCACAGCTGCAAACGCAACAGCTAATGCAACAGGAACAGCAAGCAATCAGACTGGCAATCCAGTTCTGGACGCATTAAAGAACATCTTTGGCGGAATTATGGGAAATAAGTGAATTCTTGTCGCATTTGCGACGAGTCGTATTTGTTAATCTTTAGAATTACAAGTCATTAATTATCGAACGCAAATTTTCTGGGATTTCAGGTACCGTCCCAGTATGACTTTCATTATTTTGAAGTATATTTTGTCCGATTCTACGAATTTTTTGTGTAGCTATTAATGTATCAATAGCAGATTCTATTTCTTTGGGAGAAAAATATGCCTTTAGTTTTGTTTTTAGCAATTCCTCTGAATCATATTTATATATGCAATGTTGTACCAGAAGTAATCTCTCATCAAGCGAAAAATTAGACATACACAACCATCAGATACAACCAAATAAAAATCACTCCCTATTTTAATCATTTTTTCCTAATGCTCTCAAAAAGGTAACAATACATGTATTAATCTGTATCATCATTAGAGTGTCATAAATGCGCCTAGTAATGAAGTTTGGGGGCACTGCCGTAGATTCAGGAAAAAAAATAGTCCATATTACTGATTTGATCAAGTCATATCATGATAAAGGTAACGAAATAGTTGGAGTTTTTTCTGCAGTAACAAGCATGACTGATGAAATCTTAAACGTTTCAGGATACGTTTTGAAACGTGATAAAAAAAGGATCAGGTATTTTATCAACAAGACAAGATCGATACATGTGGATATCATCCAAGATTCTATCAAAAATAAGACCTACAAAGTCAAGGCTCTCCAGGTGGTTGAAGATCTCCTAAAAGAAATGGAGAACATATTGAATGGCATCGTATTGCTAAGAGAGGTAACTGAAAAAGCCATGGACCATTTACTCTCTTTTGGTGAGCGGCTTCTGACTCCCATAATTTCATATTCTTTATTAGATAAGGGCATTGATTCTGAATACTTGACTGGTCAGGAGGTTGGGATATTAACTGATTCAACATTTGGTCAGGCTCGACCGCTGATAGACACAACTAAAATTCGCGTAAAGCATAACATAGATCCATTATTAAGAAAAGATAAGATTCCCGTTATTACTGGCTTTATTGGAGCTGATCAAAATGGAAATATAACCACACTAGGAAGAAGTGGTTCCGACTATACTGCCACAATTATTGCTGTTTGCATTGATGCTGATGAGGTCTGGTTATGGACGGACGTAGATGGTCTTATGACTGCAGATCCACATATAGTAAAAGAAGCAAAAGTTCTCAAAGAAGTATCATTTGCGGAGGCAATTGAATTGTCACTATTCGGTGCCAAATATATGCATCCCAGGGCTCTTGAACCGGTCATGGATACCAAGATTCCAATTAGAATAAGGAACGCATTTAATCTATCAAATGAAGGGACAATAATATCAAAAAATCCCAGCAAGCCTTCACAAAAGATTGTAAAATCAATAATCGCCATTCGCAATACCGCTCTGATTGACGTGAGTGGTGGAGGTATGGTTGGGGCACCTGGAACTGCAGCAAAAATTTTTGACGCCTTGGCAAGAAAAAGCGTCAATATCATGATGATCTCTCAGAGCCCGTCCGAATCTAGTATCTCAATGGTCGTAAAAAAGGACGATTTGGACTCTGCCATAACTACATTGGATATGACACTGCTTGATAAGGTGATAAAAAACGTGAGAGTAAACGAAGATGTGGCGGTTATTGCAGTAGTAGGTTCTGGGATGAGGGGAATTAAGGGCGTTGCAGCTAAAGTTTTTTCATCTGTTTCAAAGAACAATATAAACGTAATCATGATTGCTCAAGGTTCTTCCGAGCTCAATCTAGCCTTTGTTGTAAATAATAATGATTGTGAAAAAGCGGTAAGATCATTGCATGAATCATTTATGCTTACAAAAATTAACTGACATATCCTGTATTCGTTCATCCTTTGCTGAATAGCAAATATCAAGTTCAGTAATATCCTGACGTGTAAATTTGTGTAGACAATTAATATTAAAATATAATTGGGAACGAATAGATACAATTTGTACAAGTTTGCTCATCTTACGGACTGCCATTTAGGATCTTGGAGAAATCCCAGGCTTAGAGATTTAAATTTACAAGCATTTGAAAGATCAATATTAATCTCTATAAAAGAACAAGTTGATTTCATTCTGATCACCGGAGATTTTTTTGATGTAAATATTCCACAACTTGCACCAGTAAAGAAAGCTGTTGAAATTCTGAAACATGCAAGAGATTCAGGTATTCCAATATACATGATATATGGTTCACACGACTTTAGTACAGCAAATATTTCTATGATAGATATTTTGCACTCTGCCGAACTGTTTATCAAACCAACCAATTTTCAATTCAATAGCGATTCAGTAATACTGAAATTCATTGTTGATAAGAAAACGGGAGCGAAAATAACCGGTATTTCCGGAAGGAGAGTTGGACTGGATAAGGAGATTTATGAAAAGCTTGACAGAAAAAATTTAGAATCGGAAGACGGCTTCAAAATTTTTCTATTGCATAAAGGGATTCAAGAAATCCTTCCGTTGGACATGCAATATAGGGATTCACTACCATTATCTCTTGTTCCAAAGGGATTTGATTATTATGGTGGAGGACATATTCACAAAAGAATTGAAAAGAAAATTGATAATAGTGTAATTGTCTATCCAGGACCTCTCTTTGGTTCTACCTTCCAAGATCTGGAGGAAACTGCAAAAGGAGAAAAAAGAGGTTTCTACATAATTTCATTTGATAAGCAAATTTTAGACTGCAAATTTATTGAGATAAATGTAGCAGAGATAATCTATAAAGAAATTTTATCACAAAAGTGGAGCTCAGAAAAACTACAAGATGAAATTACAAAATACATAACTGAACTCCAAGTCAACAATAAGATAGTCCTAATTAAGGTAAAAGGAAAGTTACTTGGAAAGCGTTCCAATATTGATTTTGGAAAATTTAGTTTGGACATATCAAAGAGAGGTGCATTATTGTCATTTATTAATACGAACAATCTATCAACAAATGACACACAAAATATAGTAGTGCAAAGCGATAACAAATTTGATATAGAAAGAGAAATTTTTCGTGAAAGCATTAAGAATTTTCAAATAGAATCATCTCTATCCAATAAAGCAAAAAATCAAATCAATTCAAAATTAACTGGTAAAGCTGGAGAAAATATTTCGATTTCTCTTTTAGATGTTCTTCGAAATGAAAAATTAGAAAATGAAAATGCAAATACATACGACGACAGAATTATCTCCTACGCAAAATCCGTATTTGACAAAGGTTATTTTTATGATAATTAAGAAAATCGAAATTTTCAACATTAGAAGCTACAAAGAAAAGACAGCTATTGAACTTCCTATGGGAAAGATACTATTTCAAGGGGATATCGGTTCGGGGAAATCTACAATCCTTTCTGCAATTGAATTTGCTCTGTTTGGTTTAGGTGATGTTGACGCAAACCACTTACTTCGAATTGGGGAGAGTAGGGGTTCTGTACTTTTAGAATTTGAAAGTAGCGGGAAGACCTATAATGTCTTTAGATCTCTTTTAAGGAAAGGAAATAAAATTTCTCAAGAAGAAGGGTTCTTGTATGAAAATGGAGTGAAGAATTCATATTCAGTTGGCGAATTAAAATCTAGAATTTTAGACATAATTGGAATAAATGAAAAAACACAGGCAAAAACAACTTCAACAATCTATCGTTTTGCAATCTACACTCCTCAGGAGATGATGAAAAATGTACTGACGTCCAACAACGAAAAAAGGGTTGAAATACTGAGAAGAGCATTTGGTATTGAAGAATATAGTGTAGCCAAAAAGAACGCCGAAAAATTTTCTTCATGGATAAGAGCTGTAACTAGAATAAAGAAATCTATGATAAATGACCTGAGTATGTACAGGGAAGATCTACAAAAAATAAAACAAACAACAGAATCATTGAGACAAGAAATTGACTACTTCACAGATAGCATAGGAAATCTTAATGATAAAATGCAAATAATCTTGAAAGATATACTGGACATGAGGAAAAGCAAGGAGAGAATGTTACAAGCAGAATCCTCCATTTTATATCTCAAATCAACAATTGATAAGAATTTGCAACTTAAAGAAAAAATGAATTTAGAACTTGGTCGAATGAATCAGGAATTATATGATATTTCCCAGAGTGAAAAAATCATAGCTGATCTTACTCCAAAGTATCATGAATACACTCAAAAAAGGCAGGAGCTGATAAATGTAATTGATAAGGCACAACAATATAATAAACTATTACCTGAAAAAGTAATATTAGAAGGTACCATTAAGAATGAGCATGACAAGCTTAACTCTAGTATCCAAAGGTTAGAATTGGATTTGGCAGAACTTACATTGGAGATGGGAAGATGTAATGATCAAATAAAGAATTTGGATCACCTGAAAGTAGAAGAGATTGAATTAAAAAATATTATAACTGATTCTAATAAACTCCAAATGGACTTGGATATAATTTCCGATAATCTCTCTAATACTAAATCAGAGATCAATTCAATTAACAAAGAAATCCAAAAACAAAAATCAGAATTAGACACAGTTTTACAACTAAGGCAAGATGCAGAATGTCCATATTGTAAGCAAAAATTAGACCAACGACACATACAAGAGTTAGAAAATAAATTTTTACAAAGAAGGGATTTCTTAAAAAATAAAATTATTCATATGGAGGAGGCGATAAAAGATAATCAAGTTAAAAAAAATGAAATTTTGAATGAAATTAAACAAGTAGAATCAAAAAAATCTGAATTACAAAAAATTCAAGTACAGATAGCAAAATTACTTGATGTTCAAAATCACTTAAAAGAATTAGATCTTAAGATAAGTGAAAAAATATCAAATAAGAAATCGACTCAGGATCAATTACAAGATAAACACTTGCTTGATAAAATTAAGAAATTAAATGAAATAGCTGACAAGTTAAAGATGCTCAATTCTTACAAGACTAAATATGATATCTTAAATGACATTGTAAATAGTTATCAAAAGATCGATCTGGAAAGAAAATACATGGAGCATTCAAATATAATTAAATCAAAACAACGTATTATTGAAGACATTAGAATAAAGGAAAAATCGTTACTAGAATTAACTAATGAGATTATCGTGTTGTCTGAAAAACTTACTGAAACAAAGTCAATTTATCGAGCTTGTGAAACGGTCGATATTAAATTAAATGAATTAGAATCACAGAGGGTATCATTAGAAAGTGAATTAATGAATAATAAAGAAACTCTTGCAGTAAGAAGGACTGATCATGATAACAATATAACACAAATCGAAGTGATTAATAAGAAAATACAGGACTTGGAAGAAAAGGTTGATAAAATTAATTTTACAGATCAGGTAGGTGTATGGTTGACTCAACATTTTATCCCCTCATTAGAACAGATCGAATCTCAAGTGCTGATTAGTGTAAAGGAAGAATTCAATAAACTATTTCAAAAATGGTTTTATTTATTGATTGAAGTCGGAGATATAGACGTAGAAATTGATGAATATTTTACACCTATCGTAAATCAAAGTGGATATCGTCTCGAAGTTGAAAGTTTAAGTGGGGGAGAGAAGACTTCAATTGCACTTGCATATAGGCTAGCGCTCAACGAAATTATAAGAAGGATGTTGATGCTGGATGACAATCTCTTAATCTTAGATGAACCTACAGATGGTTTTAGCAAAGAACAATTGATTCAAATCAAACATGTTTTGGAAGAACTTAGTGCAGCTCAGGTAATAGTCGTTTCTCATGAAAAGGAATTGGAAGGATTTGTAGAAACAATATTTAGAGTAGTGAAAGAAAGTGAAAAATCTCAGGTAGAATTAGTAGTTTAAATAATAATATTTGGTATATGCAGAATATTTTAAAAGGTAGTCAGGATGGTTCTAGTGTGATAAAAGGTCTCACTATGAAATTACTAATATTCGGTAAATTAAAAATGTTTCATCAGATCAAAAACTTATTAATTATTGAGGTTATTAAAATGGGCAGTATTATTTTTAGCAAAACAATATATTCCCTAGCCTAATATGTGATTATGTTGGCCGACAAGATTAAGTGTTCCCATATTCTAGTAAACAAGCAAAGTGAAGCACTATCTATTATTGAAAGATTGAAAAAAGGTGAAAGCTTCGATAAATTAGCAAAAGAATATTCTATCGATAGGGGAAGTGGTAAGAGAGGAGGTGACCTCGGTTTTTTTGGAAGAGGAATAATGGTAAGAGCTTTCGAAATAGCGTCGTTTAAACTTGAAAAAAACCAAATTTCTGAACCTGTAAAAACAGAATTCGGTTATCATATCATAAAAAGAACTGCCTGATTATGACTAATGGTCAATATCAATTTTGGAATATGAAGCAGACTAATAGAGTCTGTTGATAAGTTCTCTTACTATTGGATTTAACTGGTAGAATTTCCAGATACACCCGAAGTATTGTTGGAAAAAGTAATTGTTTCATTACTTGTGGTATTTCCAACTTTTATTGAAAGATCACTCATGTTAATTACCATAGTAGGAGTCATATTTTGATTTTGAGCACTTGCCGAATCAGCAAAAATAAAGGGAACGGCAAATACTACCATTATCAGCACTCTAGAGATAATCGGACAAATTAATTTCATCAATTTGCTATTATTGTCGGCATATATATACAATTAGCTTGTGGCATTTTCAATTAGTAAAGTAAGACCTAGCTTAGCAATTTTTTGATACTTCAAATATAACAGACTAGAGCTTTTTGGATAAAGTTTTAGATTTAGAAAAAAATTGTAGATTTCTTTTAAATTGAGGATAATTAGTTCGTATCGACAATAATCCTCGCAATAATGATAAAGTATCGAGCTTTTTTAGAAATTTTTAGAATAATACTTTTATGTTTAGGTTAATATACGTCACGCTCAAGATAGAAATATGTAATGAGATTTTCTGATAAGTTATTTTCAAATTTATACTTAATCGTTATTTTTGCTGTTCTCTCATTTATTTTAGGTGGTTTTCCCCCATTTTCTGCGCTCGATCAAATTCGAACTGATGTCAACATAGCTTTTGGTCAACTTGACAACGGAGCTAATGGTAATGATGAAGATAGTCCAAATACCGCAATTAATGCTGCCATTGATGGAAATAACAATATGATAGCCAATAATGGCAGTACTACATCAAACTCGATGAAATTTGCATTTTCAGGCACGGATAATGAAGGGGTGACGATCAATCACTTCGAATGTAATATTGATAACTCCAAATATGTTGATTGTACCAGCCCCTTTTTATTTCCTAATTTATTAAAAGACGGTACCCACACATTTACTGTTTTGTCAGAAGATAATGCCGGAAATAAAGATTCCACTCCTGCATCGTTCAGGTGGACAGTAGACACATTAGAGCCTCTTATCTCTATTAATACTGCCACTGATGGTAATAGCAATTTCATGACTAATGGAAGTAACACATCATCTAACTCTATGACATTTATATTCTCAGGTAACGATACTGAAGGTAAAGAAGGTAAAGGAGTAGGAATAAAACAGTTTGAATGTTCATTGGATGGCGCACCATTCTCTATCTGTACAAGTCCCGTTAAGTTCACTTCTGTAAATTTGCCAGAGGGCACCCATACCTTCCAGATAATTGCTGAAGATAGCATAGGAAACGTTAATTCTTCTCCAGAATCGTTTATGTGGACTGTAGACACTGAACCACCTACCACGACTATTGATTCTTCCATCGATGGATATAAAAATGATGTAACTAACGGAGGTAACACGCCATCTAACTCGATAATATTTTCGTTCTCAGCTAATGATAGCGGTGGTAAAGAAGGAGAAGGAGTAGGAATAAAGCAGTTTGAATGTAATATAGATAACTCAGATTTTGCTTCTTGTACCAGCCCGAGTCAATTTAATAACCTAAGTGATGGTGGTCATACTTTAGAGATAATGTCTGAAGACAATGTTGGAAACATAAGTCCCACTCCTGCATCATTTAGCTGGACCATTGACACAGCACCTCCCACTACCACTATCACTAATGCCATCGACGGTAATGAGAGTTCTATAACTAATGGCAGTAATACCAGATTTAATTCTGTAGCGTTCGTATTCAAAGGTAACGATACTGGTGGTAATGAAGATAAAGGAGTAGGAATAAAGCAGTTTGAATGCAGTATTGACAATTCCAACTTTACTGCCTGTACCAGCCCTGTCCAATCTAACAATCTAACCGACGGTGATCATATTCTTGAGGTTAGATCTCATGACAATGTCGGAAATATGAATCCGACTCCAGCATCATTCAGCTGGACTGTAGACACGGTACCACCTACTACGACTATCAATACTGCCCTTGATAGTAATAGGAGCGCTATAACTAACGGCAGCAATACTAAATCTAACTCTGTAGCGTTTGAGTTCTCTGCTAACGATACCGGTGGTGTTGGAGTAAGTAACTTTGAATGCAGTAT
>DATCWH010000023.1:0-37278 GCA_036566445.1 Nitrososphaeraceae archaeon | reverse complement strand
TATACGCCTTCAGAGGGTGATACAAAAAATGATAATTGCGACGAGTGGTAGTATTCAACCAATCTATAATTCATAATTTTCTTTTGGTATCCAAATACAATTGACACAAATACTCTTATCAACTGTTATTACTCGATATCGAACAGATAAGAGCCCACTATAGTAAAATCATATGTGTTGGGGATCCGCAAGTTTTATTAGTATTGCATAAATTATTGATGTCGTGTCAAATATGAATCTAGACAAGAATTTAATGAAGTATGGTTTTGTAAGTGTATTATTATTAGCATCATTTTTAATGACTGTTCCAGCAATTCAATATCAAAAAATTTTTGCTCAAACAGAAGGTGAAACACCGGAAACACCGATAGATACCCAAGGGAATGTCACGGATGAAAACCAAGAAAATGCCACAGATGTAGAAATACCAAAATTTGAAAACCGAACTGCCACATTCGTACCACCACCGGAGGATGAAAGGGAAGCACCGCCCGTACCGGCTAATGCAACTAATGTCGACGAATTGCCTGATGAAATGCCACCGACAGATCCTGACAGTGTACCCCTGTCAATTACAAATAGAACTGAGATATTGGAAGTACTGCCTGCAAACTCAACAAAAATAATAGAACGTGTTAATGATGATTTGAAAAATAGCACTGGTGAAGGTCTGCTTCCACCTGCAATACTGGATAAAATATTATCTGGTGAGGGTCCAGGTAATGATACTATTCTAGATATTTCTTCTCCTGAAGAACTTGACGAAATTAGAAATTTCTCGGAGTCCACAACAAATCTGACAGCTGAAGACGCTTTAGATGAAGGGGAGCCTATTTCTAATGTTACAAATGCAACAGCCGCAGAGACAACAGACGAAGACCAGGACGAAGCTGAAGACGGTGGAGAAGAACAAGAACAAGAGGAAGCAATTACAAATGTTACCAATGCAACAACCACACAGGCCCGTGAGGGACTGCTCAATACCACCAACCTTACCAGTATGCTAAATGCTACTGACTCAGAAGACGAAAATGATAATGCTGAAGCTGAAGCTGAAGCTGAAGCTGAAGATGAAGATGAAGATGAATAGTCCTTAATTGGATAGGATAGAAAATCAACCCGAGCTATAAAATTAGAAGTAAAGAATTAAATCGAAGTACAGACTCAATTTTTTATTCCTTTTTATTAGTCTTCCAACCACGTGGATAAGTATTAGGCTTCATTATCAATCTCTTGATACTGAACGCTATCCCTTTGTCGTTTTGTCTAATTTCTTCTGAATTCATATTCGCCTCGCCCAGAGCAATAATTTCTCCTTTTAATGTATAGATTCCAACTAGATTTCCTTTTCTTGTGACCTTATCGATAGCGACAATTCCTGGAATTGCCACTTGTGCGCCGTGGCAAAGTGCATCTACAGCAGAATCTTTTACGGCAACAGAAACAAC
This sequence comes from Nitrososphaeraceae archaeon, assembly GCA_036566445.1. Taxonomy (GTDB): domain Archaea; phylum Thermoproteota; class Nitrososphaeria; order Nitrososphaerales; family Nitrososphaeraceae; genus TA-21. The sequence goes on along the minus strand of DATCWH010000023.1, from coordinate 35,830 downwards.
GTCTTCAAGGGCCATTTCAATTGGTTTTATAATGGAGCGAATTTTTTCTTCTTCTTTTGTCTCTTTATATGTCTCTATAGCGTCGACCAAATCATGCAACCTTACTAATTTATCAGCTCCCTCTGAAAAGACACTCACTCTTGTTCTCCTTAATTCAAACATTGTTGCTCCTGTTCCAAGAACTTCACCGATGTCATAAACAAGTTTTCGAATGTAAGTTCCTGCTTCACACACTACACGCAGGAGGAGGATGTTATCTACACTTTCTAGTCTTTGTATTTCATAAATTCTTCTAACGCGAGTTGATCTTTTTACAGATGATCTCTGAGGAGGTCTTTGGTAAATCTCTCCAGTAAATTCTCTAAGCACATTATCAATCTGATCTAGATCTTTTTGTTGATGAATTCTCGCAATAGCATAATATTCCTTTGGTCCTAACAAAAGTACAGATAATGCTTTGGTCGCATCTCCCAATCCTACTGGTAAGAGGCCGGTAGTACCCGGATCAAGGGTACCGCTATGTCCTGCCTTACTAATTCCCAAGATTCTCTTTGTCCAAGCAACCAATTCATGGCTAGTCGGTCCTGAAGGTTTATCCAATAATATAATCCCGTTGTCCAAAAGAACATCCAACGGTCTATTATTAGGATAATGTCCATACTTATCGTTAGTAACATCATCATTTATGGTCTCTAAAGTATCAAGCTTTAATGTCATGGCATGTCATTACATACTACTGAATTTTCATCTTCTTTATAATTTCCTTACACAAATAGACCACTGAGTCGAGAGTAAGAAGTTCAGTATTAATCATGAAATCAAATACTTCAAGGCTTTCTCCAAATTCAGAGCCATAAATTTTCTTGTAAATTTTCTTATTTTCCTTATCTCTCATCTTTACAATGCCTTGAGCTTCTGCTATTGAGATTTTATCACGTTTTGACATTCTTTCAGATCTCTTCTGCTCAGATGCACTTAGCCAAAAAGTAATTGGTTCAGAAGCCAACCAAGGAAGAGTATGACTGGTAATAATAACGTTACCTTTTTTTGCTATATTAATCAATTTTTCATCCACTTGTCTGTCAAATACAGGATTCTTTTTTCGTTCTTTCATAAATCCAATTGCTTCATCAGAATCCCACCAATCATTTCCTGATATTGCGTATCCTTGTTGGCGGGCTATTTCCTTTAAGATATCTCCCCCGTTATATAACTTAAATCCGAATTCCTTTGCAAGAGCTTGGGCCAATGTAGTTTTGCCAACAGCTGCACTCCCGGATATAACTACACTGATAACCGGCAAATTGCTTAAATTCAATTCTTTGTCCCTAAATCTGTAATATTGTCAACCCAATATTCATATGTATGCAACTCATAATTTCAAATTATTCTATCAAGAAGATTTTTTTAATAATTCCACCATAAGCGATTTAGCAGTATCTATCATGTTGTCATGATTATAAATAATCTCAAATGGCGCTCCGGTCAAAATAGAGAGTGATGAAATCATGGACAAAGAAACATCTATATCCCTTTTGATCTCCTTATCGGTAATTATATCTCTTGATCGAGTATTGTCATTTTTTCTTCTTCTTAGAATTTCTTCCGAATTTGCAGTTATTAGGATCAATATGTCAGGATTTATTTTTAAAATCAAATTCATTGGTAATCCAGGATAATAACCCGATGGCGTCTTAATAAAAAGATGCGTGTCAACAATTACTATTGATTCTTTCAGATTGGAAATACGATTAGCTGCCATAGTTTGTAATTTTTGCTGCACATCAATCGAAAGTTTTCTTAATTGATCTCTATCATTTATTCCTAATTTCTTTGCTTCTTCGAACATAACAGATCCGAAAACCACTGTACATACAGTCGTTCCTATATTTTGTAATGTCTCTGTAGCATTAGAAATGATTGTACTCTTTCCTACGCCGGGAACACCAACTATAATAGCTGTTTTTTTTCTAGGTTCTTCCAAGGAGTGCCGCCAATTTAGGCATATGGATATCTACTTGTTCGCGGATAAGTAGGTTATAATAATTAACCAATATATCCACCATAAGCAATATCCCAATTCCAGTGCCAAATACGTTGAGCACATTTGAGACGGATGCCAATAGTCCTATTATTATCCCACCTGCTATTGTCACAGCTGGTATGTACTTATTCAACAAAGTTTGAACAGAACTCTGAGTTCGCCTGAAACCCGGAACCTGCACATCAGCGTCCAATAAATTCTTTGCAGCTGATTTTGGAGATAAACCACCTAGTTCAACCCATAGACGTCCAAATACGGTAACAATACCGGTCAAAAATATGATATATGCCACCGTTCTGAGCGGGTCTTGAAGAGCATTTTCGAAGGAACTGGGAGCAGTAGTATAATACAGGATACCTCCCGTAGGAGACTGCGAGCTTTGAGGATCAAATTGGGCAATATAATTAAACATTGGATTTGCATTTTCAGGATTATAGTTTGCCCATAGCATTTGACCAATAAAAACGGCGTTTGCCAGTAATGCTGACGCTAAAATAACAGGAATGTTAGACGTGTACAGTAACTTTATAGGATACACAGCTGTAAAGCCTCGATACTTCGTAGATACTATCGGGATATCCACATGGATACCCTGGACATATACAAGAGCTAACAAAACCAATGAAGTAACTATTAGACCAAAAATACTTGGCAGCTGACCACTTCTAAACAGCGCACTGGACAAGTCCCCATTCATTGCTGAATCTATTATGTATGGAATTATTCCTACTGGTCCGTCCTGAGCAGGTACGGGACTAAAAATACTCCACATAATTGCTTGGGCCACACCTGCCATTATAAACAGACTTATGCCAGAACCAAGACCCCATCCTTTTTGAATTGTTTCATCGAGGTACATTACAACAATACTCGCTCCCACAAGTTGTGCAATTAAAATAGGAATAAAACTTGGATGGGCAAGGAGGCCGCCGTAAACGCTAAAGCCATACAACCCTCCCTCTGCAACAATGACGATAATAGTAACTATCTTTGTTGCAGAGGTAAAGAGAGATCGATCATCTGGATCTTTGAAATTTAGTTTGATCAATTCTGAGCCCTTTAACAGCTGCATTAACAAGCCAGCAGTAACGATTGGCCCAATACCCAATTCTAGTAATGTTCCTTGTTGTGCTGCAAATATAACCCTAGCAAATGCCAAGAAATCAAACTGTGGTGCGTCTGTAACACCATATAGCGGGATTTGGCCCATAACAAGATAGGCAAAAAGTGCTATTCCACACCATATGAATTTCTCACTTAGTCCAATTTTCTTTTTAGGTTTCTCAACTTGAGGAATATAAGCTGATACCTTTTTAACTACTGATCTGACAAGACTCTCATCATGTACTGTACTCATTTGAAATTATGGTACCTCCTGCTGATTTTATTTTCTTTTTGGCACTTTCAGATGCTTGTGCCACTTTAATAACATAACTTTCGGTAATATTCCCACCGCCCAAGAGTTTTTGAATCCCCAATGATTCGAGATCCAGAACAGTTTTTTCATCCTTTTTACCAGTGAATTTAAATGAGAGAGTTTTAAGATCTCTCAAATTTATCCATTTTTTGACCAAAAATCGACTATATGAATTAAGTGTATCGTGTCCAAAGTGATTTGGCTCTTCAATTACTGTACGTATCCAAAAATGCTTATGTTTCCCGGCTCCACCTATTCCTCCTCGGCTACCAGATTGTCTATGCTGTCCTATTTGACCCCACCCGCAATATCTTGAACCTCGTTGTCTTCGGCTTTTTCTCAATCTAGTAGCCATCTAAGATACACCTTGTACGATCAAAAGAGTATGTGTAAATATAAATGTAAAACTCATTTTTTGTTCAGTCAAGTTATACCATTTTTTTTACAATTTCAAGTAAATCTTTGTTATTTCCAAGGATACCGCCATCTGAGAATAGTTTTTTGCTGTTCTTTTTAAAACCGCCCTTCGGCGGATTCAAACTAAACCAGGGTTTAATATTATTTTGATCGGAGAATTTTATTTTATCATTTACTATGACATCAACCAGGTCATCAATGGCCTCATATTCGTCTGGTCTTTTGCTTCCTTTTTTTGATGGATCTAATTTTGAATTTTTCTTTTTGCCTCTTTTTTCAATTAAAGTTCTTACAATTTCCGAATCTGCTTTTGACCATGCTACCCATTCGTTAATTTTTCTTAGCATTCCTAAATAATTTGAGGTTTCAGGCACCAGGGTGGCAGAATACTTTCTGTTCAAATAAAGATTCTTTAGGGTAGCTATTGCCCAGTAAGGTACATTTATCGTTCCTCTCATCCTAACTACTAATAATGCCATCTTTCATCCTGTAATGTAAGTTGAGTTCAATGCGTTAAATATTGCCATTGCAGTGGAAGTCATCGTATTAGTAGATCCAAATGATTTTGTCCATGCATCCTTAATGCCTGCCAGCTTCAATAGATTTTTTATATTCTCTCCAGCCACAAGCCCTAAACCTCTAGGTCCTGGTAAAATCTCCACTTTCACACTTCCGCCTCTTCCTCGAACATTGAAAGGTATGGAGTGAAGCTGTGTGCACCGACATTCCCAGCTACCACAGCCCAATTTCACCGGAATTATATTTAGATATGAATTAATTGTTGCCTTATCAATTGCAATTCTCATTTGAGAAGCCTTCCCCATTCCTATTCCAAACCATCCTGCTTCGTTGCCAACAGCAACTAGCGCACTAAACCTGGTCATCTCTCCCGCGTCAGTTTGCTTCTGTACTATTCCAACATGTACAACCTGACTCTTTATATCTGGAAGTAGATGTTTTACTATTTCGGATTCTTGTATACGCATCCCATTTTCATAAATTTGTTCCATTGAACTGATCTTATTCTCTATTACCATCTGTCCTAAGGCCGTACGAGGATTCCATACTGTTATTTGCTCACTGCTTTTTGGATTGCTCATTTTGAATCTCCTTTCTTTTTGGTCGATTTAGACTTAGAGACCCCTTTGGATTGTTTATCCGATTTTTTTTCACTCTTTTCGTTTACTATTCTGTCTTTTACTTCTGAAAAATGGTTGGGATATTTTTCTGGTTCCAAACCTAAACCCAAGTTGGAAGAAAATCGTGACTTGTAAACACCATCATTTACTTTTAGTTTTTTTGCATATTCTGCAATATGATTACCTTGAATCCTTTTATCAGGAGGAACAATATTTTCTGAAAAAGGCATTTCCAATCCTCCCTCAGATAAACCCTTCAAGCATGCAGCAATTTTTGTTGTAAAATGTCTTTTTCCGATATATAATATAGCTCGAGTAATCTTTATTTGCAGGCATTTTTTACCTAATAAGAGACCAACTAGATAACATGAGGGTATATTCTTCCGTGATCCTTTCCATCCGTACGATAGTAATTCGTTACTATGCACAGAGGCCAATACTTTGTCCCCAAGGAGAGCCGGTCTTATTAATTGTGCCGAAACGTTTTGATTACTGACATTGACTGTTACAAAATCCTGTTTACCAATTAGCAATTTTTCCCTCTTTCTGTAATTTGTCTTACCTTCTCTTATTCTTCTGAATGTGGAAGTATAAACCATAAACTGAAAATTCACCTGTCTACCCTATTTATAAAATTGACAAGAATATGAATTACTTATAAATCTTCATTATATCGGTTTTGTCTTGTGTTCAGTTGACATCTTGTTTGCTACCATCGCGGCAAAAGCTCCTGCACCTATTCCATTATCGATATTTACCACCGTCATCCCCATAGTACATGTTTGAAGCATCGAAGCTAGAGCAGCGATACCATTTGAGCCAAACCCGTATCCGATTGAAGTTGGAACTCCTACGACTGGTATGTCTGTAACTGAAGAAACAAAGGAGCCCAACGCACCCTCCATACCAGCTACTACAATTATTATGTGGACTTTAGCATTTATCATATTTGCAATGGCTTTCAGTGTTCTATGAATTCCTGAAATGCCAACATCATATTCTATCACAGTCTCACTGCCCATTACTTCTGCCATGATTTTTGCCTCTTCTGCTATTTTAATATCTGAAGTTCCAGCACAAAGTATACCTACTTTTCCATTTCTTTTAAGAACCTTATAGGACTTTGTAGAAACCAATATTGTATTGATTCCCTTAATAATTTTCAAATTTTTCTCTTCAAGATCGTTACATAGCCTTTCCTTATATTCCGGACTAACTTTACTTATCACAGCAAATTTTTTCCTAGAAACTGTCGCAAGAATAATTTTAGAGAGATCTTTAAACTCTTTTCCTTGAGCTAAGATTACTTCAGGGATTCCACTCCTTATCTCTCGCATGGGATCTATTTTTGCCAAATTTTTTTCTACATATTCAATTGAATAAATTCTTAATTCCTGTTCTGCCACAGCAACAGATATTTCGCCCTTTCTTAGCTTTTCTAAAATTTTTCTAATTTCCAATTCTTTGAGATTTCATTTTTGATCCTATATTGGTCGTATTGAAATATTTTTTATCGCATTTTTTACACTCTGAACTCCTAGGTCAAAGACTTTCAATTCATTTTCATCTAATTTTAGTTCAATTATTTTTTCTATTCCTTCACTCCCAATGACACAAGGTACACCGATACATACGTCGCTGTAACCATATTCTCCTTTAAGCAAGGCGGATACTGGCAGTATTGTTCTTTTGTTTTTTACGATACTCTCCACCATGGTTGAAATTGCATTACCTGGACCGTAGACTGTTGCACCTTTTAATGAAATTACTTCAGCTGCTATCTTTTTTGTCTTGTTAGTAAGATCTTGTGACTGTTCTGCTGTTATGAAATCAGTTAATGGTATCCCACCCATACTTGAGAATCTAACAAGTGGCAACATGTTTTCTCCATGTTCGCCTATTACCATTGCTTGAATTGAATCTCTAGAGACTCCTGTAACCGTGCTGATATGTTCTTTAAATCGTGATAGGTCTAACATTCCGCCCATACCCATCATCCTGGTTCTTTGCCCTGCCAGTGACTTGATTACTAGGTATGTCAATGGGTCAAGTGGATTTGTTACTACTATAATCTTTGAATTCTGAGCGTAGCTCTTAATTTTATCGCAAACAGTCCTCACTATCTCAGCATTCGTTTTCAGCAAATCCATACGTGTCATTCCAGGTTTTCTTCCCACTCCTGCCACGATAACTACAAACTCCGAATCTCTCATGTCTTCATAGTTATTAGAACCTCGTACTCTGCAATCTATTCCGCGTTCTGCAAGTTGATGGTTAATATCCATTGCCTCACCCTGGGGTAAACCTTCCACTATATCAAGAAGTAAAATATTACCTAGCTCTCTCATAGAGCAATTTAGTGCCACAGAAGAGCCGACTCTCCCAGCACCTATCACAGTAATTTCCATTTAACAATCAACGAGTTTGAGATTATTTATAAATTTTCAAAATGCGATTAAATCACCGATTCTTAAATTTCAAACACACTTGATGACAAGTTTGAGTGATTGAGGCAGTTAACATAGAGAATTAAAGTAAAAAGTACGATAGTAGGTCAAATGTTATATAGTTTTCCTAATTGGAACAATGTTTGTTGATTTTCTTGACCAAACAAAGATTCAATACATAATGTTTTTATGCACACATGAATTCTATTTTTCATGGAAGGATATTGTGTAAAGTGTAAACAGAAAAGGACTATGAATGATGAAAAAAAGATAACAATGAAAAATGGAAAACCGGCTACCCAAGGAATATGTTCAACTTGTGGTACTAAAATGTTCAGAATAGGAAAATAATCAAATCTGAAATTTATGAATCCCTAGAAATAATGAGTTTACCATCTAATTATTTTTTCTAATTTACTCTTATGATGTGAAATTTCTAAGTGGATCCTTTTTGTTAGTTACATTCAAGTCACTTGATAGATCCAAATTACTTTTTAAAATTCCACTCTTGTTAATTCCTTCTGATTTTGTGGATTTGTAACTATCGAGTTTTTCAAGTGCTTGAGTAACCTCTGTCTCCAATTTCTTTATCTTTTCAGCTTCTATACGCAATGAATTATCTAGATTTCGTCCACGAAAAGGAGTATTTTCAAAATTTTGATGATTGGGATCATGTTCTGACTGTTTTGGTCTTTTTGTTGGTGTCTTGAAATTCCTATCAGAGATCTCACTTAGCCTTGAATCAATGACTTTAATTTTGTCTTCTATTATGGAAACAAGATTGTTCCTTATCGAACTTAAATCGTAAAGATCAACAACTGATCGAGTTTGCTCAATTTCTTCATCACATTTTCTTAAATCTTCACGGTATTTTATCATTAGTCTGTCAAACTCCAATTGACTTAGTTTACCTTCTCGAAAAGTTTCGTGTATTTTTCTCACAGAACTAGTAATTATCGATCTTTCAACTTCCAGTGAATCCAATTCATTTTTCATCATTTTAAGGTCAGAACTATTTTTATTGGTATCAAAATAATTTTCTTCCTTTCTATTTTTCTTATTATTGCGTACATTTGCTATTCTTTGCTTTCTTATCTGATTAAACACTAAGGAAGATATCGCACCTAGAGCTATTGAAAAGGATGCAATAATCAAGTCCAACTTTAGAATATTAAATTGCAACATACTGTTAAGTCTTATCCTTAGAATGTCTAAATTACTCTGCGCTTAATCCAGTCATATTTTCGCATTTTAGGATCTGGATATCCGCATTTTGCGCAACGTTTGTCTCTTTTGTGAAATGAGTTATGTCCACATCTTCTGCATCTTACGTGCGTCCTCTTTCTAGTGAATTTTCCCATTGATGTGGTTCCTTTTGTCATTCTAACTCTCCTCCAAACGCATCAAAATTAGTGTGTCAAACTGGCGGCGGAGATATCATAACAACGTTATCTCCCCGTACAACAATAGTTCCGATTTCGTTAGATCTTCCTTCATCAAGCAATTCTACAGAATTGTCTAGTAGCAAATTCATATGTTGATCAAATCCATGTAAATTTCCACGAATTACTTTACTCCCTTTCAATTTTATTAGGACTATTTTACCTAAACTTTCGTCAAGGATCTTTACAGCCATGTCAACGGACATCTATTTCACTACCTATGGTATTCCTTAATGAAGATCTATATTAAAGTTAATAATAATTAATCACACTTTATGATTGGACAGTTTTTATGGATCTACTGAAAGTGCCATATTTTTACTGATGCCAAAAACAAATCTGGTTCAAAAGATAAATCTATGATTTAATTAGATCGTCAAGTTCTTTTATTGATCGAACAAGATTTTTGACTGTGATCGATATTATTTTAGTGCCTTCTTCTTTAGAAGCCTTTGTGGGATCACCCCAAACACCATTTCTTGTTATCTTAAATGAAGATGGATTATTCAGAAAGGTCGAATATGTAGCAGGCAATCTCTTTCCGTCCACATATCCTCTTTTGGCTTTTTGCATTTGGACCAGTTTTGGTTCGATAGCGAGCATTAAGGAAGTTTCCACAGAACCAGCATGGTCGAATTCCCTTTCAGTTAACTGCCAGTAGTTAATCCCAAATACATTTACTCTTTCATTATTCTTTGCTACTTTCTGAGGAACATATTGCATTACCCCCATATTTCCATGATGCCCATTTAATATTATGAGATAGTTAAAGCCATTTTCTCCCATTGAAATACATATTTGACTTAAAAGTTCGGATAGTAGATCGTTGCTTATAGAAATGTTGAAAAATGGCTTATGTTCGTATGATACCCCGTAAGGAATATTTGGTAGAACATACGAAGGAATTTTTTTTGAAATTTGGTTTGCTAGATACTCCGCAATTATTGTATCAGTAGTTATTGGAAGATGCGGCCCGTGTTGCTCTATGGATCCTAATGGTATTATTATTCGCCGTTTGTTATTTTTTATCTCATGATTGCTGAGATTGTCTATGGACATTAATATTACAGATATTCAACTGAGTTATTAAACTAATCAAACAAACCTTCAATTTTTATCGTTTGAATATTACTAATTCTCTATCACTATTTTATCTCTTTAATGACAACGCGCCCCCAATTTACTTCTATACGGTTCTGAAGGTATAGCGTTACTGCTTCTAGTAATGTTACTGCTTCTAGTTTCTGTCCTCTTCTCTTGATTGATTCTACAGTATCTCCTTGTCTTACTCTAAATGATTCTTGACATATAATAGGTCCTTGGTCAAGATCTTCGGTTACAAAATGAGCAGTGCACCCAACTATTTTGGCACCTCTTTCATAGGCCTGGACATATGCATATGCACCAGGAAATGCAGGTAATAATGACGGATGAATATTAATAATCCTATCAGGATACCTCCAGACAAAGTTAGGAGTCAATATTCTCATGTATCTTCCTAAAACTATCAAATCTACATTGTAGCGATCCATTATGTCCAGAATTTCTTGTTCTGCATTTGTTTGCCTGGAATGTACTATGTGATAAAATGGAATGCTGTATTTTTCTGCAATAGAAGCTGTCGTATTCTCACTTCCTATAATGACAACGATATTTGCGTTTATATGACCAGAGGCTTTTGCATTCAGTAATTTGATGACGCAGTGATTTTCTTTGCTAACAAAAATGGCAATATTCTTTAATCTTTTAGGCTCTTGGTAGTGGATCTTTACTTCCATCCGTAATTTTTTTGCCAGGGTTTTTAGTTCGGTATCAAATAATTTTTTCTCAAAATCATGGTGATGAAATGACGCCTCCAATTGCATTCCAAATAGTCCATTAATAACATTTTGATTTATTTGCTCAATATTTCCATCGTTTTTGAAAATGAAATTAGTTACATCAGCAACAACACCTTTTCTGTCTTTACCTACAACTGTTACCTCAACTAATAGTCTGTCAGTTCTGTTCATAATTACAATGGATTAAAAAGCCTCAAAATTAAAGGATTCTAAAAATCCGGATACTAATACTTAAATAAGCTGATTTTAATTCTAAAGCGATGATAAATACACTTTTAGTGAATTTAAATCTAACAGACTAGAATAGATATGTTCTTCATGGTTGTTCTTCAGAATTTGGTTTGCAAGAAATGAGTCCGGAACAGAGACAGAAAATTTTCAAGAAATCAAGAAAGGACTTTGATTATAACAATCCTACACGAAAATGTTCAGTTTGCTATACACTATCAGGATGGCATTGCTATACATGTAATGGAGATTTTTGTGACCTTCATTTTCATGATGAACGACACAAGAAATTGTGTAGTTTTTAATGGATGGAATATTCACTTTGCAGTTATAATTTAGAAACTTAGGGCACAGATAATTTAACGGGTAATAGGAAAAGACCTTACTTACTTTTGAATGAGTGCGGGGGGTGGGATTTGAACCCACGAATCCCTAAGGAACAGGGATCTAGGAATGTCAATGTTATCCATTCTAAGCATCGCACTCGCTTTTTACGAGACCTGCGCCGTTGACCTAGCTTGGCAACCCCCGCATCGAATTTTGAAAGCTGCGCGGCGAAATTTATCTATTATTTAGAATATATTGGTGTTTAGTTGTGATGAATAAGAATATGCAATTATTTGGTACTAATGGAATCAGAGGAGTTTTTGGGAAAGATCTTTCTCTGGATTTCTTAGTGGATGTGACTCGGTCTCTGGCGACTTATTACAAAGAAGGTTCAATTTTGGTTGGGAGAGATGGCCGGAATTCAAATAATATCATGTTTAATGTTGTTACTGCAGTCTTAAATTCAAGTGGACTAGATACAGTAGATGCAGGTCTTTTACCAACACCTTGTCTTCAATATGCAACAAAAAAAAATCAATATGAAGGTGGTATTATGATTACTGCCTCCCACAATCCTCCAGAATACAATGGGGTAAAACCCATAGCAAAAGATGGAGTTGAGTTATCAAGGGATGATGAGATAGTCGTTGAAGAGATTTTTAGAAATAAATTATTTGTTAACTCAAGCAAGATAGGACAAAACTTCAAAGAAGAAATGATAATTGATAGCTATATTGATGATGTTCTAAAATTAGTAGATACTGAGAGAATCAATAAACATAAATTCAAAATAACGATGGATTTAGGAAATGGAGTTCAAGCGCTAGTTGCACCAGCTCTTGCTAAGAGACTCGGATGTAAGGTGATTACGATCAATGGTACTGTGGATGGAAATTTTCCAGGAAGAGGATCAGAGCCAACACCATCAAATCTTAATTTACTGAGTTCTGTTGCAAAAGAAACTAAATCTGAACTTGGCGCTGCGTATGACGGGGATGGAGATAGATCCATATTTTGCGATGAACAGGGAATCATTCATTGGGGCGACAAAACAGGAACCTTATTGGCCAAATACTTGATTTCTGCGAAACACAACAAAGCGAAAATTGTTTGTCCGATAAACACCACAAATATCCTGACAAAAATCGCGCAAGATAACGATTCAGAGATTATTCATACAAAGGTTGGAAGCGTCGAAGTCTCTCGTGAAATGATTAAGCAGAATGCTCTTATCGGAATGGAGGAAAATGGGGGTTTCATGTACGGACTGTTAAACCAGGTACGAGATGGCGCCCTGACAACTGCATTGATGCTTGATTTACTGGCGTCAGAAGAAAAGACTCTTTCAGAATTGTTGTCATCCCTTCCGTTAGTATATCAATACAAATCTAAATTTCATTGCTCTGATATTAGATTAATTAAAAAATTGATAGACAAGGTAAAGAATCACGGGAGTCCGATGAAAATTGAAACACTTGACGGTGTAAAAATTTGGTTTGATAAAGAGAGCTGGTTAATGCTACGTCCCAGTGGTACTGAACCTTTAATTAGGATTTACGGAGAATCTGCAGATGAATTACTAATCAATTCCAAAGTCAACGAATACACGCGGCTTGTTACAGAAACACTAGATGAAAAATAATAATTTACTCGGCAACACTTTTAATACGCATCTACTTTTATTCAGTAGATTAAAGATGATCCCAATGGGTGATGGATTATAAAATGAGTAAACCGTTTTATGTAAAATTTGAAACTCCAAAAGATCTTGTAAATGCAGTATATGAGGCTGTTAGAGTTGCAAAACAAAGTGGAAGCGTTAGAAAAGGAACCAACGAAACTACAAAGGCTATAGAACGTGGAATCGGCAAATTGGTAGTAATAGCGGAGGACGTACAACCACCAGAAGTTGTTGCACATATTCCCATTATTTGTGAAGAGAGAAACACTCCGTACATTTTTGTACCAAGTAAGCAACAATTAGGCGAATCACTGGGGATTGAAGTTGGTTCTGCTGCAGCAACTATAATAGATGCAGGAGAGGGTCAACACATAGTTGACCAGGTAATTGGATCACTGGCCAGCATTAAAGACAAGAAGGAGTGATTTCACCAGTGAGTAAAGCTACAGAAGTAAAGGTAACCCCAGCAGAAGTTATCCAAATCGTAGGAAGAACAGGTATAGCAGGTGAAGTAATCCAAGTTAGAGTAAAGGTTCTAGAAGGGAAGGATAAAGGTCGAATTCTTACAAGAAATGTTAAAGGCTCCGTTAGAATGAATGACATCCTGATGTTAAGAGAAACTGAAAGAGAGGCCAGAAAGATAAAATAGTGATTTCACTTGAGCAAAGCAGCAGCTTCCCTCCGTAATTGTTTCTTTTGTGGAAAGCATATTCCTACAGACCAAGGATCGATGTTGATAAAAAACGATGGATCTATTCAATGGACGTGTTCCCCAAAATGTAAGAAAAACTTGAGGTTAAGACGTGACCCCAGAAAATTGAAATGGACACGGAAATATGTTAAAGGCGGTATCAAGGTCAAAAAATAGGGATTAGAGATGTCTAATGTGGAACAAACTCTTATAGTCGTGAAACCTGATGGCTTTAAGAAGGGCCTTGTTGGAAAAATCATTTCCAGATTTGAAGAGAAAGGCTTTCAGATTGTTAATCTTAAATTATTTCAATTTGATGTCGATACGGCAAGAAGGTTCTACGAAGCGCATAAGGACAAGCATTTTTTTGATGAATTAGTTTCATTCATCTGTTCTGGTAAAACAGTTGGATGTATTTTAGAAGGAAACAATGCAATATCAACAGTACGATTGATGGTTGGAAACACAAAATCAACAGGAGCGCTACCAGGCACTATTAGAGGTGATTTTGGTATCGGATTCACAGATAACATAATTCACGCTTCTGATTCCGCTGAAAGCTTCATAAAAGAGTCTAAAATCATTTTTAATTAAGTGAAACTTCGCCAACCAGTTGTTGTTGTATTGGGTCATGTAGACTCTGGTAAAACCTCCTTACTTGACAAGATTCGCGGTACAGCAGTTCAATCCAGAGAAGTCGGAGGAATAACTCAACATATTGGGGCAAGTTATTTCCCAATTGAAACAATTAAAGAAATAACAGGAAAATTATTTGATAAACTATCAAAGTCAGAGAATCCGGTTCCCGGTCTCCTTGTGATAGATACTCCAGGTCATGAAGTCTTTGCAAATTTACGTATGAGGGGAGGTTCTGCCGCAGATATCGCAATAGTTGTTGTTGATGTTAACAGAGGACTTGAAGCCCAGACAATTGAAAGTCTGGATATATTAAAAAATAGAAAAGTCCCCTTTGTCATTGCACTCAACAAGATAGATCAAATATCTGGTTGGAAAAAAAACAACTCTATCCTGATTGCAGAACAATTGAAAATGCAGGAACCAACAATTGTGTCCTATCTAGATGAAAAAGTCTACAACGTTGTAGGCGCCCTTTCTAGATTAGGGTTTAGTTCTGAGGCATTTTGGCGTGTCAAAGATTTTACAAAGGAACTGGCAATTGTGCCGGTAAGTGCTATAACAGGAACCGGTATTCCTGAGCTACTAGCAGTTCTTGTCGGATTAGCTCAACAATATATGTCTAAAAGGTTGGAACGACATGAAACTGAAACAAAAGGTATCGTTCTTGAAGTTAATGATGAAATAGGATTAGGACCATCGGCAAATATTATACTTCTGGACGGCACCCTAAAACACGGGGATAGAATTGTTGTTGGCAAAAAGGATAGCGTTACCACTACTAAAATCAAGGCGTTATTACTCCCTAAGCCCTTGGATGAAATGAGAGACCCAAGGGACAAATTTAGACATGTTGACATGGTTATTGCAGCTGCAGGATTAAAAATAACCTCTCCTGATCTTGACGGTGTGCTTGCTGGAAGTCCGCTCTATGTTGTCAATAATCCAGAGGATGAGAAAAGACTAAAATCAAATATAGAATCTGAGATAAAGTCAGCAATAATACAG
The DNA here is from genome assembly GCA_036566445.1 of Nitrososphaeraceae archaeon. Lineage (GTDB taxonomy): Archaea > Thermoproteota > Nitrososphaeria > Nitrososphaerales > Nitrososphaeraceae > TA-21. The sequence continues at coordinate 20,512 of DATCWH010000023.1, read as the reverse complement.
ACAGAATCAAATGGGATAATCCTGCGATGTGATACCATAGGATCAATTGAGGCTATTACTGAACTTTTGAAAAAGGAAAATATACCAATTAGATCTGCTGATTTGGGTAATATTACACGTAGAGACATCCTTTCTGCCTCTGCTGTGAGAGAAAAAGAGCGTTACCTTGGCGTGGTACTTGGATTTAATGTAAAGGTTCTTGAAGATGCAGAGAAGGAAACATTTGAAAGGAAAATAAGAATTTTTAATGAAAAAATAATTTATAATTTGGTAAGGAGTTACTCTGAATGGGTAACTTATGAAAAAGTTCATGAAGATTCAATTATTTTTAATGAAATAGCCCCAATTTGTAAATTTCAATTCTTGAAAGGTTATGTTTTTAGAAGGAATAATCCTGCCGTGTTTGGGGCCGAAATTTTGATTGGTAAATTGAGGCAAAAAATATCTGTAATTAATGAAAAGGGTAAGAAAATAGGAATAATCCATCAAATACAAAATGAGGGTAAGAATTTGGAAGTAGCCGATAAAGGAACCCAAGTCGCTCTTTCCATAAAGGAGCCGACGGTTGGTAGACAGATAAATGAAGGTGACATTTTTTATACAGATTTGAATAGCAGGGAAGCAAGACTCTTAATTGAAAGATTTTCAGATAGGCTCAATGAAGAGGAACAGGAAATTTTTAATTTTATTTTGTCCAAAAAACGTGAAATTGATCCCGCATTTGGGTACGTGTGAAATAAGAATTTTAAATTAATTCAGGAATTTTAGTTGGTTGGAGCTTGAAATTATTTTCCCTTATTGGTACTTTTCCAGTAAACCCTCTAGTCCCTTTTCACCAACAGCTCCTACTGCTTTTTCAACCAGTTTTCCATTCATAAACACAATGAATGTAGGAATTGCATACACATCAAATCTCATTGCGACTCCCTGATTATCATCAACATTTAATCTACCAAAAATGACTTTTTCTTCATACTTTTTCGCAAGCTTGTCAAAGATTGGAAGCATGAACTGACATGGTCCACACCATGTTGCCCAAAAATCAACAAGAACTGGTTTATTACCGCCAATAACTTCGTCAAAGTTTTTTTCTGACAATTCAACTAGTGTAGGTTTGTTGGAATTTGAACTCATTGTTACAACTTATCATCAGAATTGATATTTAAATCTTGTAATCCGATAGTTTTTGAAGAGTATATAAGAATCACGATGGTTTGTCGGGATCTGAAGATATAAATTGAGATTGGTCGAAATTTTGATACCTGCACAATTGGATTTTATCTAGCCCACAAAAATCAAAAATTGATTAAATGAAAAAAATAAACTAACATGAAAAAAAATATTATTGTATCTTCTCTAATTGAATTATTTTCTCACCTTTATTTTGTTTTGCTTCGTCTTGCTTAGTCTACTTTTGGTCTTGTCATAGATCAAGTATAAATTTGACTTTGTATAGACCGTCTTCCTGTAGAATTTCCATTTCATGGTAGGTGATACCCTTTATTTCAATCTTGTAACCGTGTTTTGAAATGTTTATTGATTCAGCCATACCCCATCCTCTTAATTGATATTTGGAATCCAATTTAGAAATCTTTAACTCAAAACTTGACATTACTTTATTATCTATTGTGATAAGTAGAAGGATTCTTTCTAACCAGTTAAACAATAATTCGGAATAGTCTACTCCCTCGATCAGAAAATCAACCTTGCTTGTCCCTTGAATTTCTTTGATTTCAAACATAACATTAATAGTACCTTTGGCTGCGTAGGAAAAGGCTTCTTCGATACTGTCACCATACGCCTCAATATGTGCATCTGTAATGTGCTCAAGATATCTAAAACCGCCGGACAATAATCTTTGTTTTTGTCTTAGTTTAATATAACTAATCGCAAAATCTAAATGATGATACACGATCCTCAAGATTGTGAAGTTAGACCTTCCGCGAGGAATGAAGGATTTGCAATATGAGGAATTAAGAAATATTTCCTATATCAGGGATAAATTTGTAGAAACTGCAGAAATCTTTGATTTTATTCAAATCGAACCATCAACATTGGAATTATTATCTACACTTGAAGTAAAAAGTGGCGCATCAATAATTGAAGAAACATACAGTTTTACTGACAAGGGGGGCAGGGACGTAGCATTACGTTTTGATCTGACTATTGGACTATCAAGATTTGTTTCTATGCGTAGGGATCTTAAACTTCCAATAAAATTATCATCATTTGGAGGAGTTTGGCGATATGACGAACCACAACTGGGCAGATATAGATATTTCCATCAATGGGATATCGAGATATTTGGCTCCCAAGATGTAGATGCGGATGCAGAAGTTATAGAATTCGTTTCATTCTTTTTGAGAAAACTGGGAATCGAATATGTTATAGCGATAAATCACAGGTCAATATTAGAAGAATATCTATACAAATTTCTTGGAATAACAGACAATTTGGATGTAGGTGAAATGATGAGGGCAATTGACAAGTTATCCAAAAAAAGTTCAGAACAAATTATCAATGAATATAAGGAAAAGCTGGACTCGAATAGTTTGCAAAAATTTATTCAATTTGTTTCGTTTAATGGCCCACCTGAAAAGATATTGGAGAATGATAAACTCAGAGAATTTGAATCGTCAAACACTCTCTTTGACTTGATTGATTCGCTAAAATCAAGACAAATAAAAAACGTAATAGTAGACTTTAGGGTAGTACGGGGCCTCGATTATTATTCTGGCATAGTATTTGAAGCAAAAGAACCATCTTCACAAATCGGATCATTGGTTGGCGGTGGCAGATATGATAAGCTAACAGAGGCATTTGGGAGAAAAGATTTGTACGCGACTGGTGCTGCTGGTGGGGTAGAAAGGATACTAACTGCTATCAAGGACAAATCCACAAAGATTTCACAAAAGCCGCTAATTTATGTTGCATACGGATCCAAACAGGAAAAGAATCATGCTTTGGAAGTAGTTTCAATTCTAAGAAATCTTGGATATTCTGCTGATTATGATATAAACGGCAGATCCATCAACAAACAGTTTCATGAAGCTTCATTAAAGAGTGCATTGGCAATCATAATTGTAAGCCTTAATGAATTCAAAAAAGGGATAGTTACCATTAAAACAGGTGTAAAGGAACAAAAACAAAGTATTACCGAAATTGGAAAATATCTAGAACAAATAATTAGTCTTGTTTGATTAATCTGTTTATTTAATGATTTTTTTGGCTTTAAATTTTAATCATTTTCATGTTCTTCATCTTTATCATACCATTTTCCTTTTTATCATAGACAATTCTAACAACTAAATCCGGGGGTTCATAGCTAACATAGAGATCATCTTTTTCAAGCATTTGAATGTCGTGCCCTAACATTATTTGCGATTCATCAATTCCATTTTCTACCAACTTCTTTTTTGCATCTACTGCAATGCCGTCATCTGAAGTATTGGTTGTCAATAGTACCTTGCCAGTACATTTCAGGACCATCTAGTATGGGAAAATAGTTTCTCACAATTAAACTGTGTCTTCTGTTATGGTTTGTTGATCTATTTTGTCCCCACAAAAAAGAATAATATATTTATTACTAGATACAGACGTCAACGTAAAGGATAATGGTTGAGGTTGCAATAATTATTTGACAGATCACATTTTACATGACGTACTAATTATTGGCACGGGTCTAGCAGGATTACGTGCTGCGATCTCATGTGCAATGAGAAATGAGAACCTAAATATTGGAGTAATTTCAAAGGTCCAGGTTATGCGCTCACACTCCGTTTCTGCGGAAGGTGGAACTGCTGCAGTACTATTTTCTGATGAGGGAGATAATATCGAATCCCACATCTACGATACCATCAGAGGTAGTGATTTCCTAAGCGATCAGGATGTTGTTGAAAAACTAGCCCATGAAATACCCAATGAAATATATGAATTAGACAAGTGGGGAATGCCCTGGTCCAGAAGGGAGGATGGTAGAATTGACCAGAGGAAATTTGGAGGATATTCCTTCCCAAGGGCAACCTATGCACAAGATAAAGTAGGATTTTACGAGATGCAAACACTATATGACACATGTCTAAAATATGATAACATTCATTTTTATAACGAATGGTTTTGCACATCAATACTAGATGATGGGAACAATAACTTTGTTGGTGTTACTGCAATAGAGATAAAAAGTGGAAACTTTATGATATTCAAATCTAATTCAGGGATTATTGCCACCGGCGGAGCTGGCAGACTTTATAGTTTTTCAACCTACGCGTACTCTTCTACTCCGGACGGTCTAGATATGGCCTACAGATCTGGTCTAGCTATAAAGGACATGGAATTTGTTCAATTCCATCCAACCGGAATTCTTCCATCAGGTATTCTTATAACAGAAGGTGCCAGAGGAGAAGGGGGTTATCTGATTAATAACCTGGGTGAAAGGTTTATGAAAAACTATGCTCCCGAAAAATTAGAACTGGCACCCCGTGACGTAGTTTCCAGATCTATGATAAAGGAAATTGAAAACGGGAGGGGCTTTAAACACGAAACTGGTGTTGACTGTCTTAAATTAGATCTCACACACTTAGGAGAAGAACGTATAAAAGAGCGATTAGCCGGAATCAGAGAGATAGGCTTCAAATTCTCAGGTGTTGACATAATAAGTGAGCCCATAGAAATAAGGCCAGTATGTCATTATATGATGGGTGGAATACATACTAATATTGATGGACAAACGGAGATGAATGGGTTATGGTCAGCCGGTGAGGCAGCATGTAACGGTCTTCATGGAGCAAATCGACTTGGAGCAAATTCTACGTCTGAATGTTTACTTTGGGGAAGTATAACAGGAAAACTAGCAGCTGATTATGCAGAAAAGAAAAAAGACAGGGCCATTAGCATTGCAGATAATAAAATTCAGTCAGAAGAAAAGAGAATTTTTGATGGGATTTTCAGAGGAAGGGGTCAGGTAAATCCCTACGACATTAGAAAGGAGTTTACAGATTTGATGGACGTCAAAGCATATATTTTTAGGAATGAAAATGACTTAATTCAGGGATTAAAAAAAGTTAGAGAACTCTACAAAGCATCATGGAAGCATGTAGATGATAGCGCAAAAGAATATAACACAAATTTCATAAATGTAATGGAGATAGATTCATTATTGAGAATAGGAGAAATAATAATTGTTGGTGCCTTGAACAGGCGAGAATCAAGGGGAGCACACTACAGGACTGACTATCCTAATAGAGATGATGTGAATTTCCTAAAACACACATTGGCATACTTTAAGGACGATAGTGAACCTCACTTTTTATGGCGTCCTGTTACGCTAACAAGGTATGTACCTGCAGAGAGAAAATACTGATGAAAGAGATAGAACACCCAAGTCGCAATAATTTAGAAGGAATAAAGGGATGGCTTAATCCATCAAGATATGGATGGGAGCGTATTTCCTACTGGTTTCAGAGGATAACAGGAGTTTTTCTTCTTATCTATTTTATTGGACATGTGTATGAAACAAGTACAATAGTTAATGGCCAAAATGCATGGGAATCATTTTTGGAACTAACTCAAACAGTTTGGGGTCATCTATTCCTGATTATGGTAATAGGAGCAAGTACATTTCATTCAGCAAATGGTATTCGTCTAATCTTTACTCACGCAGGTATCGGATTGGGAATGCCCGGAAGACCTGATTATCCTTACAATCCATCATCTTTGAATTACAGACAAAAATCTGGCATATGGATTGCATTGATATTGTCCGCTGCGGCAATGTTCTACGGATTTAACATTTTGTTCGGAGAGTAATCATGGAAAGTCATAGAATCCTAAAAGAAAGTCAGATAATGAAGATTCATTACATTACTGGTATTGCTGCAATTTTTGTTGTGGCTGTTCATATACTGATGAGGCTGATAGTTCCGTTTGATTTGAGCCTTGAATATGATTACATCATTTCAAATTACAAGAATATTTTTTATGTCCTAATTCTAGAATCAATCCTTGTATTAATTTCCGTTCATGGGTTCAATGGAATAAGAATAATATTGCTGGAATTAAGACAGAGTAAATCCTGGGAAAATATGATTACTGTTGCCACTACCTCGGCAATGATTGCACTCATCGCTTATGGCACTAGAACAATAATATTGGCAAATGGATTGTGATTTGGGTTATTGAATAACACTGACAATAAAAATGAAAACAGGATAACATTAAAAGTTTATAGAGAAAATAGAGGACAGAAAACAGGATCCCATTATGACAGTTTTGAAGTTCCGTATAGAAGATGGACTACTGTGTTGGACGCTTTATTGCATGTAAAGAGTTACATTGATCCGAGTGTTGCCATTAGATATTCTTGCAGGATGGCTTCCTGTGGTTCGTGTGGAATGAAAATAAACGGCATTCCCAGACTGGCCTGCTATACAAAAATCTCTGAATTGGAAACATCAACAATTGAATGCGAACCTTTGTCAAATTTTCCGATAATAAGAGACCTCGTTACTGACTTTTCGCTTTTCTTTAATCATCACAAAGACATGCAGCCTTACATACAGAGCAATGAAAGTGTTGAAACAGATACTGAAAAAAAGATATTCTCTTTTTACCAATCACCAGAAGACGTAGACAAATATCTTCAATTCTCCTATTGTATAAAGTGCGGATTGTGTTATTCTGCATGTCCTACTGTTGGTACTGATTTGAGATTTCCAGGTCCGCAGGCTTTGGCTCAATTATACCGGTATTTTGCGGACACAAGGGATGAATCAACCAACAGATTGAATATTGTCGACGACAGACATGGGATATGGAGATGTCATTTTGCGGGTTCCTGTAGCAAAGTATGTCCCAAAGGGGTAGACCCAGCCCTAGGAATCCAGCTATTAAGGTCCTACATGTTGGGTATATCCAAAAATAATAAACAACCGGCAAAAAAAATTGAGATTAACACTGACAAGGAAAACAACAGTGGTAGCAGTTAATTCAGATATTTAATCCGATTCGCCTATTTTGATGGCAATTTGCTTTCATTTACCTGCTTGTTTATTGCATCAGCCATAAAGTGATTGCTCACATTCACCTTAGTTTCTGTTACACCCTGGATCTTGTAGACATTATCTCTTATGTCTTGAGCAATTTTAAAACCAAATATTGCAGGACAAAAGGGGCTTGTCAGGTGTAAGTCTATTTTTACTTTTCCTTCTTCGATATCTACTTTATCGATTAGTTCTAACTCCATAATGGAAACTCCAATTTCTGGATCTACAATCTTCGTGAGTTCATCAAATATTGACTTTCGTAATTGTTGGATTTCCTGACTCATATGTATTGAATTTATTTTTATACTATATAACTATTGATTTTATCATCTCGAATAGTAATTAGCGACAATGAAAAATTCTCAGTATCATAAATATCAATAAATAAGTCTAGCGGTAGTTTGTTTTCATCATGTATAGATCAAGACACAAGGAAGATCTTGATAGACGTGCTCTGAATTTCCTGTCGTCAATTGAGATAGATAATAAAATTCTCTATTATGATATATTGTGTACCAAAGCTCATTTAATAATGCTATATGAGATTCGTTTGTTGAATAAGGATGAACTTGCAAGCATTGTCGACGAGTTGGACCGTATTTTGCGTCATCCAGAGAAACTGATGAAAGAAGGATTTGAAGATATTCATGAAGCTCTTGAAGCGCACCTAATTACAAAAATTGGAATTGATGTTGGAGGTAAAGTTCAGACCGGAAGATCAAGAAACGATCAGGTAATAACAGACATTAGAATTAAAGCTAGAGATGATCTAATTAGTATTATATTTCATCTGATTAATCTGGTTGGAGTACTATTACAAAAGTCTGAAGATAATTTGAATTCAATAATGCCTCTTTACACCCATCTACAACAAGCACAGATAGGAAACTTTGCCCACTATTTGCTGTCATACTCAGAAAGCCTGATACGAGAAATTGATAAAATGTTTTCATTATATAAAAGGCTTAACCAATCTCCTCTGGGCGCTGGTCCTATTGGAGGATCGCTTTTTCCGCTTGATAGAAAGATGACGGCAAAACTCTTGGGCTTTGATAATATATTATCAAATACGATAGATGCAACCTCATCAAGAGATTTCATGATTGAATTTCTTTCGGATATGTCTTCCATAATGATAACACTAAGCAGAATTGCCGAGGACCTAATAATTTGGTCTTCACAGGAATTTGGATTCATAGAAATTCAAGACAAACATGGTTCGACTTCTAGTGCCATGCCACAAAAGAAAAATCCCGATCCACTGGAAATGATAAGATCAAAAACTGCACTTGTAATTGGGAACCTCACAAGTATTATGACAATTCTCAAGTCTCTGCCTTCCGGTTATAGCAGGGATTTGCAGGATACCAAAATTCCATTTTGGAATTCAATTGATATAGTAGCGTTGTCATTAGAGATAGTAAAAGATATTATTGCTTCTCTAACAGTAAAAAAAGATGTCATGGGCAGAGCATCAAATACCAGTTATGCAATATCCCAAGATATAGCTGAAGTGCTAGTTATGAAATTCAAGGTGCCTTTCAGAACTGCTCACAAATTAGTTGGAGCACTTGTTAATAAATCAGTAAGTAACAAAGATAACATACCTTTCAAATCATTATCTGCTACAGATATTAAACAAATTTTAGAAAAGATGAAAGTAAGCATAGATCCGGATAAACTAATGCAGATAGTAAAAGGGACTCACCCTCAAATGTCGATAAAGGCTCACCGCTCTGAAGGTTCACTAGATCCAAAGCAACAGATCAAAGTTATAAAAAGACACAAGTTACGATTGGAAAAATACATGAACGACGTACGGAAGAAGGAAAAGAGTATTGATTCTACAAAAGAAAACATAACTAATGTAATAAATCATATAATCATCAAATCAAATTCTAAACCAAAATATTAACTCGTCCGTTTATAGTGATTATGTAACTGTTATAAAGTAAAGTACTTACTCTGCGATATTAATAAAGCAAAAATAAAAATTAGGAAAATATTGAAATACGAATTGTTTTTAGTTAGTCGAGTAAACTGACAAGAAGTGATTTTTGAACATGAAGCCTATTTTCTGCCTCATGCCAGACAACTGATTTATTTCCATCTATCACGTCTGAGGTTACTTCCTCTCCTCTTTTTGCAGGCAAACAATGCATGAATATTGCGTCATCCTTTGAAGAATCCATTAATTTTCCATTTACTTGATACTTTGGAATAAAAGTAGATCTTCTTTTATCATCTTCCTTCTCCTTTCCTATAGAAAGAAACGTATCCGTAACTACTACGTCCGCATTCTTCACGGCCTCGATTGGTTCGCGTACAATAACAAAATCAGTTTCGCCTATTTTTGATTCACGTGTTACTACTGCGAGTATCTTTTGAGGAGGCTCATAGCCCCGTGGAATAGCAGCTTTAATATTTATTCCCATTTTTGCGCATCCGATGAGAAGGTCATTACAAACATTATTTCCATCGCCAACCCAAGCTAGTGTTAATCCTTTAAAGTTCTTCTTATGTTCCAATATTGTCATTAGATCAGCCAAAATCTGACATGGATGATATAAATCGGATAAACCATTAATTACAGGAATTTTACAATTTTGCACTAACTTTACAATAGTGTCGTGAGTATATACTCTTGCCACCATACAGTCTACGTATAAGGAGACGGTTTTGGCAGTATCTTGTATAGTTTCTCCTCTAGAGAGCTGTAAATCATTAGAATTCAGATAAATTGTATTACCTCCCAACTGAAACATTGCCGTTTCAAAGCTCAGTCGTGTTCTGGTGGATGGTTTTTCAAACAACAAGGCAAGTGTTTTCCCGGCTAAAGTTTGATTACTACTGTTTCTATCCTTATTCCGCTTAAATTCAATTCCCTGTGAAATCAAGTTGAGGATTTCATCTTTGCTTAGATCTTCAATACTGGTTAGATGTTTCTTACTTAATGAGATCATTTATATCATCATCAGTTAAATAGACAACTTCTTCCTTTTCGTTTTCGCTCTGAGTTTCCTTCTTCTTTTTATCTTTTTTAGTTTTAACATCTGCCTCGTCCTTGTTTGAAAGAGATTTACCATCAATGAGAGCATTCTCATCTTTCTTGTCTCTCAAAAACTTGTCGAAAAATGATCCTTTTTTTGATTTTGCTTCACTTGATTCGTCAGTAGTTTGCACTTTCACATTCTCCTGGTCATCATTCAATTGACAAGGAATTAATTGCTTCTCAGTACCAATATCTTTTGGTTCTGGTTCTACTATTGGTGATGTTGATACTGGTTGCTCGGTTTTGATCAATTTGTCATTACGTGTACTTTCATGTCTAACCATATCAGTTTGAGAATCAATATTTGGAATCTCACTCAGGGGCTCTACTGTGCTAGTATCTGCTAAGGAGGTTACTTCACTTTCCAAGTCCTCACTAGTTTTTTCATATACTCTATCTTTGAAAATCGAATCAAGAAATTTGTCATGATCAAATTCAGCCAAATCTCCATACCCTTGTCCCACTCCAAGATATAAAATAGGCTTATGTGTCAAATAAGCAATTGAAATAGCTGCACCACCTTTAGAATCAGCATCACTTTTTGTCAATATTGAGCCATCAAAATTTGTATATTGAAAAAATTCGCGGGCCTGGTTAACCGTATCGTTTCCTGCCAAAGAATCACCAACAAATATTTTCATATCAGGTTTTATGACCCTTATTATCTTGCTTACCTCCTCCATGAGATTCTTTGAAGTTTGCATTCTTCCTGCAGTATCGATCAACACCGCATCTACATAATTCTTTTTCGCGTGCTCTAATGCATCCCTTGCAACTGCGGATGGATCTGCCCCGTACCTCTGTGAGACTACTTTGACACTAAGATTGTTACCATGATGTATTATCTGCTCAATAGCCCCTGCTCTATGTGTGTCTGCAGCTGCCAAGACAACCGAAATCCCATGGTCCCTTAACAATTTACAAAATTTGGCAATCGTGGTAGTTTTTCCTGTACCATTAATACCAAGAAAGATAATAGAATATGGACCGGCTTTTGATCTTTTCTTTTCCAAAATGGATTGAATAATATCTGTCTTGTTATCGGTAGATAGAAACAACTCGTATAAAAAAGAATATAATTTTGTTGTGATTACCTCATCAGAATTCTCATCCCTTTCTAACTTCAAATTCGATATTTCTGTTTTTATTTTTGATGTCATTTCGTCAACAATTTCATGAGCTACATCATTTTCCATGAGACTAATTTGCAATTCGTCTAGGATAAAGTCAATCTCTTTTTTCGAAATTGATTTTTGACCAAGATTCTTTGCAGTTTCAGAAAATATTTTTTTTAATTTTTCAAACAAACGTAGTACAATCCTGCCTGCTATGAATTTGGAGTTCTTTGAGATTTCTGCATTTCAGCATTCATTTCATTTTGGAGCTGATTCATTCGTATTGCCACCTGTTCTTTTTGCGATTGTAATTGTTTTAAAGCAAGCTCAAACTCCTTGACTTTTGATTCTACATAGTTTTTTGTGTTTTCTTTAGATTTTTCAATAGTAACACCTGAGCCTACGGTAACAAACAGATTCCTTATTTGCGGAACTGCAACCTTAAGATAAATTCCAATACCTATTGGAACAAGGGATTCTTCCTGATTAGCTGAGGATAATTCTTGGATAGCCTCTGAAGCTAGATGGGCCTCTGTAATAAGTCTGGCTACCGTTGATTCCTTAGTTAAAATGTCATTCATATAAGCTTCTAGGATCTTTGATTGCTGAAGCATCTCACTTATTTTTTGCTCAGTTGAAATTTGGTCTTTAGAATTTTCTTTAGAGGTCATATTACTATATTTTGTGAGTAAAAAACGGGCATATAACTTTGACTAAAGATGGACTTGTTTGCGCAGATATGTGTTGGTGTATTTATATTTTAGAAAATTTTGATTTAGGAATTTCCTTTCTTTGAAATGATATAAAACCCATGAGCAGAAATCAAAAAGGCAGCCAGAGACATCTTTGTGGCAAAGACCAAATTCCAAGGAGTTTGTGGATTTGGATATGGAATACTAATACTATCCAAATTTATGCTTCCACCTAATGCGTTAATCGTTATCAGCGAGCTCCATACCACAAAATTGTAAACAAATTCGTATAGAGAAACTACTACTATTGCCAGAACAATTAATTGCAGTATAGCACGAAGGGCTGGGGAAATTTCCTTTACCTTGTCTCCACCTAATTTGGTAACGCAGTACCATGAGACAACTGAAACAATCATCAGGTAGGTAACCAGTTTTGAGAGTCCTTTAAATGGAAATTCTGTTTTTACTAGAATTTCACCTATTACAATTTTTCCCGTAGAACTATACTCAATTACGCTTTGATATAGTGCATAGAATGTGATCGCAGTCATCGTGATAGCACTGATGTAGAAAACTATAAGGTATACAGTTCTGGCACTTGTCCTTTTTTTGATTGAGTAGTACATGACGCGTATTGTAATATCTGACACATGCTATCAAATATAAAATTATACATTAAAATCGAATTAATCATGAAATTGACTCTACAGAATGTAAATATTTCAATTTAGAATAAATCCAGTTTGTCTATTTGATGACCTCAGACATTAATAAGTAATAAAGGACAATGACACTAGATACATATTCAGTTCAATCATTACTCTATTAAATGCGTGTCATAATATGCACACATGAAGCAGATATCGATGGTATGTATTCCGCTTCTGTTGCCTTAATGAAATTTCCCAAGGCTCAGCTTTCATTTCATAATTATGGCGTAGATAATTTTAAAAAAATGTTTGATTACCTGAAATATGAAGCAAAGAAGACACGGGGCGGACTTGCGATAATTTCTGATCTAGGCATTAGTGACGATATTGTATCAGATTTATGCATAGATTCAATACAATATCTGAAAAAAAGACGATGGTCCGTAATATGGGTTGATCATCATCCATGGCATAGAAAAACATTGATGTCAATTAGAAAGATGATTAAATTGTTTCATGATTCTTCTGGGAAAAAATGTGCTACAGAAATCATGCATGAAAAATTCATAAAAAAGAACAAAATTGTAGACCAATTAAAGTTGATAGCACATAGCTCGGACTTTATGACCAACCTCAGGAGTCATGATCCCAGACTCTCGGAATTAATCCATTTTTATCGAAATAGTGTAAATTCCAAAAAATATTTGGAATCCCTGGTTCAAAAAGCGTCAAAGGGAATATTGTGGGATTCAGATATGCAAAATGATTATAGAAAATACATAGAGATTAGTGATTTTCAAAAAAAGGAGTCGTTGAAGACACTCACAATAAAGAAAATTTTGTCATTTAACGTGGCCTTTGTTTTTACATACCCTTATGTTCAAACGAGCCTATTTTCTCATGAGCTATTCTCTAACATGAAGGTAGACTTGGCTATGCTCTTTAATCGACGTGGAAATGTTAGCATCAGAAGAAATACAGAAAAAATTTCGTGTAGTAAAATAGCATCTTACCTTGTTGAAGGAGGAGGGCACGAATTTGCTTCCGGGGGCAAATTGAAAAGTAATCCAAGAGATTTTGACGCCTGCATAAAAGAGATGGAAGAGGCAATAGTCAGGGCCTTAAGCTGAATTTTGAATGTGACAAAGTTAACCAATCTTGACTTGCTTCAAATTAAAGCCTTTGAATTTACAGAAAAACAAATAAATTTCATTCCCGACAACGATAATTGTGGAAAGCGAAAAAAACATCGGTAATGTAACTTACGAATGTATGAGGTGCGGCACTCCAGTTTCTAATGAAGAACTTTCAAGGTTGCCCGAAATAAAGTGCATTTGTGGATTTAGGGTGTTCCGAAAGGCAAGACAACCAATAGTAAAACAGTTAAAGGCAATTTAATACCAAATAGGAGTATTTGTAGTTTTTTGGACTGTCAACGCTTATTTGTTAGAATCAAGATAATAAAATCATGAAGATTGTGTGTCCCGATTGTAAGAAGCCTGCCGAGCTTTCTGATGATTTTAGCCTTGTTAAATGTCAGTTTTGTAATTTTGAAATGACGTACGGAGAATATGTAAAGTATATTGCATATAGAGATGTGAGATACAGGGATATCTTGAGCGATTATAAAAAATAGATTTCCTAATTTGTCAAATTGAACGATTAGAAAAAGTGGTCGTACCGATTTGGTACATTCCTATTTTCTCTACATAGAGATATCCAGCCTAGCAGTTTGAAGCTTATTCCGGGGTTTGAGTCAGAGGCGGTGCTCGGTATATTTATCTCGAATAAAGTCACTTCAGATATTGAGGCATTCATATCATTTACATCAACCGGTTTTGGCTGCGATTTGAATCTATTTTCCGTCAATACCAAATGTGAGCCGTTTGAGTACTGCTTGCTTCCATGATTCTATTTCTTTATCATGGTTGAAACTATAGATAATACGTCCCTGTCCTTTATTTGATAGTCACCGGGTAATCTTAAACCATTTCTAATATCTACGGCATAAACAATACCTTTAGATAATTCGGTATGTATGTCGCTTGCAAGATCCTGTACCGTGGAACCATTTTTCATAAGGAAGGCATCAGGAAGTACGTTACCTTTTTTGTCGGACAATTTATTTGGATCGGATACAGGATAAACAACATTCATATTTAGTAATTTGAAAACAGCAATATTTAATGCAAATTGTACTCCAGTTCTAAGATACTCACCCAATACATCCTTCCTGATAAAATTAAGTGCCCACTTTTGTTTCTCATTTAGGACAGTATTTTCATAAATATCGAATATTTCATCTCCAGGAGAATATTTTATCAACCCCCTGTTCTGGGCCCTCCTTAGAGTTAGTTCAGCATCAGCACTTGAAGGAATTACAAACATATGCTTATTGTGTTCACGAAGCCTCTTGAAATTTTCAGCAGCAGGATGAAGATCTATTTTATTTGCAACTATTAACGAAGGTTTTGATATCTCCCTCAATGTAGAAACAAATCTTCTACTCTCATCAGCATCTAATTCGTGTATGTTCTTATCATCAAGATTATTTTCTCTGATAGATTTTTTTACATGCCATTCTTTAACTCCTATACCTCCAAATATTTCTGTAACCGCCCGCGCTGTGTCCATTCCGGTATTGATCATTCTTGAAATTTTTTCCCGATTTCCTTCAAATAATTTCAAGTACCATAAAACCAGTTCTTCTTCTATATCTGATACATCTGCAATTGGATCTCCTGCTCCAGCTTCTGCTATTTTTCCAGACGCATCGACGCTTCCTGATGCGTCAACAATATGGAGCAAAACATCAGATTGTGCAGCAACGGATAAAAACTGGTTACCAAGGCCCTTACCCTCCCATGCACCTTTTATAAGACCGGGAAGGTCTATCAGTTCCACAGGAATAAATCTCCAACCATCTTTACAAAGTGAATTTCTTGGATTGTCCACTACCTCGAACTCTTTATGAACACATAAGGTAATTACATTGGCATTTCCATGAATTGGTTTTTTTGTTGTAAATGGGTAATTAGCAATTTCTTCGTTTCCTAAGGTCGCCGAGTTAAAGAAAGTAGTTTTACCAGTGTTTGTTTTACCTATTAAACCAATTCTTATCACACATCTATTATTTTTGCTTGATTATTTATATGATATCTCAAGAAAGATTTGAGATTGACAATTTTATCCATAAAGTTCTATATGAACTAGATAGAAATTTTTTTAGTGATTAACTTACGTTTTATTCCATCTCAAGGCTTTAATAACTATATTATGAATCCATTATATTAGCAAAAATGCATATAGAATCAGAAGCTCAAATAAAGAAGGTCTTGGTTATAGGTCTTGGGCAACTTGGCCTGCCAGTTGCAAAGTATGTGAAAGAAAGGGGATTTGAAACCTTTGGATATGATATAAATCCGCTAAGGGTACAAGATGCAGAAAAAAATTATGGAATCAAATGCATTGAACGGTTTGATGATATTGATGTTTTTATCTTGTGTGTATCTACCCATGATCCAAATGACGAATATATCCCCTATGTAGACGGCCTTTTTTCAGTAGTTCAAAAAATTGCAAGAGAAGCGAAAAATGGTTCGCTTGTTTCCATAGAAAGTACTGTGCCCAAAGGAACTTCAAAGAAAATATTTGAAATGTTAAACCACAGACTTCACGTTTCACATGCTCCTCACAGGTGGTATGCTCTTGAAGAGCACGTGCATGGAGTCAACCAAGTTAGGGTAATTGGCGGGGTAAGTGATTGCTGTCTAAAAATAGCAATGCGATTTTATGACAGTGGTAACGAAGTTCTTGAGCTCAGTGACAACATTCCCAGTAATAGTATCTGCGAAACTGTTAAAACCAAGAGTCTTGGTATTCCAATGCACCCTGTATCTGAAATAGAAATTGCAGAATTGACTAAAATAATTGAAAATGCTGATAGATATATGCAAATAGCATTTTCTGAAGATCTCTATCTTTACTGTCAGGCCAATAATGTTAACTTTGGAGAGTTAAGAGATGCCTTGAACACAAAATGGAATGTTAAGATTCTAGAACCTCGTGATGGTGTAGGAGGACATTGTTTACCCAAAGACACAAAGATGTTTCTGCAATCGTCAAAATCAATTAAAAGCAAGATATTGATGGCAGCCATGGAAGTTGATCATGATTACAGAAGATTCAGAGATATGAGAAGTTACAAACACCAACCATTAACAGTTCATAAATAGGAAAATATTGTTAATCTCGTTGTATGGAATCTAAATCAATTCTAGTATTTGGAGCGCATCCGGACGACCTGGAAATCGGTATGGGAGGCACCATTGCTAAACTCTCTTCCGTGGGTTACGAGGTTCAGCCGATCATAGCTACGTTACCAAATTTTGTAAAATCGGATACCAAGGATGGAAGAAAATCCGAATCCATGTTATCAGCTAAAGTAATGGGATGTAAATCTCCAATATTTTTTGACTTATCTCCGGAGCAAATGGTATTTGGGAGAAAATTAGTTATGTTGATAGATTCATTAATTACTAAACACAAACCAGACTCGGTATTCACACAGTGGTATGGGGATTCTCATCAGGATCATCAAATTTTAACTAAAAGTGTAATTTCAGCCTGTAGAGATCAAAATAACATATTCATGTACGAGACTACAATACCAGGAGGCATTACTGAAAATTCATTCAGACCCCAATTGTTCGTAAATATTACCGAAACAATAGAAATAAAGAAAAATGCTCTAGAGTGCTTCCAATCTCAGTTTGTTCGTTGCGGTGATATTTGGATACCTGCGATTCTTGGAAGGTGTTCTTATAGAGGATATCAAATTAATTCCAAATACGCCGAAGCCTTCGAAGTGGTCAAAGTTACAAAGTGGTAAGCTGAATGAGCGTGTATTCATTTGCAATTTTTGATCGGTTTCAACTACAATTAACAGAATCATTTTGGAATCTAGATATCCTTGCAATATCTTACGTGCTGTTTCGATAAATGAATTCAGCGAAAATTCCATTTATTTCAAATCATCTTTTATACAGGGCTGTCCTGAAAAAAGAAAACACTTGACGTTTTGAACAGTTTATAAGTGAATATTTTATTTCCTTTTTTGCAAAGGATTTGCCAAGTAGTGCAAAGCCAATGGGCTCGTAGCTCAGCTTGGATAGAGCGCCTGCCTTCTAAGTTTTAACAAAGAGAGCCGGAAGTCGAGGGATCGAAGCCCTCCGGGCCCGTGCTTATATTGCTGTATGAACTTACCTTGCCAATTTAATCAGTGAGCTATACACGCGTTCTATATTATTTTGATATTCGTCAAGCCAAGTCCTGCAAATAATTAGTTTTAATTTAAAAATTATGAAATCCATGTATACAGCTCACGTTTATAAGTGGCTTAAAAACTAAAATTTTCAACTATGCTTGAGGATAATCAGTTAAAAAATATAGTAAAAAATGCACGAGATGGGATTAAAACCCGCAATTTTACTCAGTCTGCAGAATTGACCCTCATATTAAAGGACATTGATGTTAGAAAGGGATTTAGCCTAAATGAAGTTGTAAATCTTCCTAACAAGACAAACAAGACTTCAAGCATATGTGTATTTGCTTCAGGAGATATGGGGATGAGAGCTAGAAAGGCACAGGTTGATAGAGTTATTGAGCCTGACGAATTAGACAGGCTTGGAACAAATAAGAAGGATGCTAGAAAAGTTGTTAGAGCTTATGATTTCTTTTTGGCTGATACATCATTAATGTCCAGTGTTGGTCGCTCGTTAGGACAGTTCATGGGACCCAAGGGCAAAATGCCTTCCCCTATTGCCTATGGAGCCCCAATTGAGAATATTGCAGAAAGATTCAGGGGTTCTGTCAGAGCAAGGGCAAAGAATCAACTTAACATATCTGCGAAGATAGGTGACCAAAAAATGCAAGACGAACACATTGCAAATAATGCACTTGCCGTAATATCCGCAATTGAGAAAAAATTGCCGCAGGGTGATAAGAATATTCGTAATGCGATAATAAAGTTCACAATGAGCAAGCCTTCCAAGGCTTCTACTTTAGGAGAAAAGCAAAAGTAAGGAGATTTATGATGACTACTGGAAAACACACAAGGACAAGCTATCCGAAAGGAAAACAGGAATTATATCAACTAATGCTTGAACTTCCGAAATCATATAATGTAACTGCACTCTCAAAGATAAATAAGGTTCGAGCCACACAATTAATGAAGATAAGGAAAAAATTCCACAAAGATATTATCATAAAAGTAATTAAAAACAGGGTAACGCAAAGGGCATTTGAAAAGATATCCGATGTACAGGGAATTGATAAATTGAGTTCCCAATTGGAGGGACAATGTGCGCTTATGTTTACCAATATTAGTCCTTTCAAACTTAACTTAATTTTTGATCAAAATAAGGTATTTCTACCTGCAAAAGGTGGAGACAGAACAAAAACTGAAATAATGATTCCATCTGGCGATACGGGAATAACTCCAGGTCCGGTATTATCAGAATTCAAAGAAGCAAATGTTACTACAAAGATAGATCAAGGCACAATATGGGTAAGTAAAGATACAATTGTTGCAAAGCCCGGCGATGTAATATCTACAAAACTTGCGTCTCTACTATCAAAATTAAATATAAAACCAATTGAAGCAGGAATCATAGTTAACTATGCTATAGCAGACAAGTTAGTATTTGCAGAAACTGATCTAAGAATTGATCTAAATGAATTTAAAAATGAATTGAGCAGATCGCATAATTACTCTATATCTCTTGCAGTTGAATCAAGTTACTTTACAAAAGAATCGATGGGATATTTACTCTCGAAGGCATCCAGAAATGCACAATCTCTGGCACTTGAATCAAACTATTTGTCAAAAGAGACTGCAGGGCCAATAATTTCACTATCAGCATTGAAGGCAAACAATTTAGCTGCTCAACTAAAGAACAAGGGTTACTCACCTAGCTAATCCAATAGAATTTACCCTTGCTTATAAAGTTGGAGAGAACCTAGTCGGATCAGGCAAGCATACTTGCTACCAAAGTCTTTGTTGACTAGACGATCTACAATTAATTCAATTATCTAAAATAAGACAAGATAAAAAAACTGGATATAGGAAAAATTGATAAAAAAAATAGCTCTTAACCAAACAATGAAGATAACCCTTCTAGAGCTTCTTCTTCCTTCTTTTCGTCCTTTTTCTCTTCTTTCTTTTCATCCTTTGCTTGTGTCGCGCCAGTTTCAGCAGCAGCTGCCGTAGCAGGCACGGCCATAGCCATCGGAGTTGCTTTCAGTGACTCATCTATATTTACTTCGCTCAAGGCTGCTACCAATGCCTTTATCTTGACTTCATCTGGATTTGCACCAGTAGCCTTTATGACATTCTTTACATTATCTTCAGTAATATCCTTGTTTAATTTGTGTAGTAATAATGCAGCATATACGTATTCCATTTTAAGAATGCTCTAACCATGACCTTAATATAAAACTTTCAAAATCACAATATTTTGGTACTTCTTGCCACAGCATACATGTGATCCTTTAGATCTCTTTCATAAAGCGAATTCATTTTCTCTAATAAAATAGCCCTTGCTTGCATTCTATCTTCACCGGATTTAGCTCTTAATACATTAGCAAAGAGTTCTGGAAGATTTTCTTTTACCCATCCATCAAGTACGTGAAACCTTTCTTCATTTATCCGCTTTATTTTTGATGAATTTATATCAACTACCTCATCAAAATCGCCAGTTTCCACATTATCAATCAACATGAAAATACAATTATTGGGATCGGGATTTTGAAGAGCCTCTCTTGGTCTTCCCTCACCTCGTCCAGAAGAAACTTTCTCTATCAAACCTAATGGGATAATGTATGAGCCCCTGATCCTTGCGACTGAATCAGTTAAAGAGATGATTCTTCCAATAACAAGCCTTATTTTTTCAGAATATTCTTG
>DATCWH010000017.1:0-31335 GCA_036566445.1 Nitrososphaeraceae archaeon | reverse complement strand
ACATGAAAAAAGATTCAAGAATGTAGAAAAGGATTTAGAATTATTTTATGAAAGAATTGAGCCTCTTAAATCTTTATCTATCTTTCCTACTGCGAATTAACTCTTTCCACGTTAGTAGTAATAGTAGTAAATGCTTGCTTTTCACTGTGTACATAAAATCATTTACGAGTAAATCATTCATTACTTTATGCATATTAAAATGGTTTATTATACTTTTTGTAGTCTTAACCTTAAATTTATTCTAATTATTCCTACTAATTTGATATTAGGAATTTATTATCAAATACCTATATGTGAAATATTTTGATTACATAATAGGTTCTTTAATTACTTTAAGATCTCCATTTTTCATGATCTCGATTCCCATGAGATTCAATATTCTTCTGGCATCGTCTTCTGCCTCCCGCTGAATAATATTTCTTGCCATTTTTAGTCTATATCTTGGTATCCAATGTTGTCCTATCTTATACTTCCCACGAATTTGATCTGGTTCAACCTTCAAAACCGTTACCTCCCTAACCGATCCCATATTTGAGGAAAGTGATTCATAGCCTCCCTCTTTTTGATATTTTTTCATTAATGCGTTTAAAGCGCTTGCCTTTTCCTCCGTATCTTTGACAATAGAAGCCTTTCCTTTGATAACGACGCTAATATACAATGTGTCGGCCTGTGAAGCGTCGGTAGGATGAAAATAATAAGATGGTAAAAAACAAACATAAGTATCAACTTCAAATCCAACCTTTGAGTTTCTTTTGATATTTTCTATTTTTTCTCCAATTGGATGAGAGTGCATATATATTGCACCGATATTTTTATTATCTGATTGAGTATCAATTAAGTTATTCTTAACAAAAACAAAATTCATGGGTATTATTTGTGGATAACCTTGTTCATCAATCGATGCAACTCTACCAACTCTTTCTTCATTTAGAAAGTTAATCATATTAGATAAAGATTTTATTTCCAATTTTGGTATTAGCTGCATATCTAGATTTACACTATAGTGTTATAATTAAATTACTTAATTAATGGTGCATATACTCAGTTTATAAACATGTCACGCTCAAATATAATAGAAATTGCGGCAAAAATTGCATGGAAAACAGCTACAAAAAATTAATTTAGATCTATTCGAACAGTCTATCAAATCAGAATACACTAGAATAGTATATACAACTTGTTTGAAAAAATATTTCGAGTTTCCAGGGTCTAGTAAATTCATTTACGCAACAGACACCAGAAAGATAGAAGATCATATAACAGACTTTATAACTTCTATGAAAAAGGAGGGAAAGAGTTTTCGTGCGATATACAACTATGTTTCTGCTATTTGTAAATATTATAGGATGAATCGTGTGTCCTTGGATACAAAACATATTCGTGAATACTTGCCAGAATTTAAAAGGTCAAAGAAAGATAGGCCTTATGAATATGAAGAAATTCGTAGGGTATTAGATATTGCAGATGAAAGAATGCGAACTGTAGTTCTATTATTAGCTTCTACTGGTATGCGTATAGGAGCTATTCCTGGCCTAAGACTAAGAAATATTGAGAAAGTCGAAATTGATGCTGCAACTTCAATTTATAAAATAACAGTCTATGAAGGTTTTAAGGAAGAATATATTACCTTTACCACTCCTGAATGTACTGCAGCTATTGACAGTTACTTGAAAATGAGAGAACGTTATGGTGAGAAATTAAATACAAATTCTTTTCTAATTAGGGAACAATTTGACATAAGGGATCCATTCGCCATCTCAAAATGCAAGTAAGTAAAGGGAAATACATTAACAGGGAAGTTAATTGATCTTGCTGTACGTGCAGGGATAAGACAAAAAGAAGTTTTAGAAGGGAAACCGCATGGCACTATTAGAAATGACGTTCCTATTGCACATGGGTTTAGAAAGTTCTTTACTACCCAACTGTTCAAATCAGATGTGAAAAGTGAACTAAGATGGTTGCTTGAAGGTCATAATTTGAAAGCCAATGATCCCGCCTATGTTAAAATACAGGAAGAAGATTTGTTAGAAGAATATCAAAAAGGGATTGATAATTTGACAATAGACCCAGCTAATAGACTACAGAGAACAATTGAAATATTAAAAGTTGATAAAAGTAGGATAGATATGTTAGAAGCAAAGATACAGAAGTTAGAAAGGAAACAAAGATAGAAAAAATCTGGACAAGTTAGATACTAGATTCTTAGGCAATATTTTTACTGAAAAAATACCGGTAAGGGATAAATTGTTGAAGCGGTACGACTAACTGTTGGCAGGACAGAATGGTAACGTTATAAGTAATGCAGAAATGAATAAGCAAGTCAAACAATCAATTGTAATAGCAATGGCTGTCTATATGATGGCAATGGCAATAACAGTACTTAATACAGCAAACGCACTTGGAGATTTTGTGTCTGATTGCAAACCAAAATACACAGAGCATGTTATTACACTTGACGTAGTTCAAATTCCTAAACAATATTTTGATACAGAATCTGGGGAAAATAGAAAATGTCCATTGTTGGAGTTTTATGAGCAAGAATATCTAAATGCCGGCTGGATAATTTCTAATGAAGGAAAAATGAGTATATGGCTAGAAACGCCTACAACAAAATGAATCTATTCACTAACCAAGTTAAACAATCAAAAGTTAGAAAGGAAATATGGAAGAATTAGATAGTCGTTTAAATATCGTTACTTAATACTTGTGTCAAGTGTTCCTCCCTGTTTCTCTCCATGACCAGTTTGTGTCTCATACTTTTCTTGTTCTTCTTCAAGTGCATTGGTCACATCTTCGATAACCTGCTCTGCCTCATCAGGATCCTTTCCAACTACTTTGTCCAGTATCCCATCAAAATATTGATCTATTCTATCGACGTGACCTATTTCATGCTCCAATACGACACCAATAAAGCGTTCCCACTCAGTTTGGGCAGCAGGACTAAGCGTACAACCAGAATCACATGAGGGAATTATAATTGTTTTATTTACCTTGATGGTGGAACTGTCATCGACTAATCCATTCTTGATCTTTAGATTATAAGCTATAGACATTTTCGTGACAGCACTCGCATCGTCGGGCGCGTCGACCCCAACCTTATCCTTCAATTTCTCAAACTGGTCTCTTAATTCCTCCAGACTAGAACCTTTTACTGAATAAGATTCTGCCCGCAAGCATTCATCATATATCCTATTGTTAGCATTTTTGGTTGCTGCATTATATACATCAGAACAGAATTTTTTTGATTGTCCATTTTCTGAATTAACTTGCCCAAAAAGCGGCTGGAAATTAGTAGATATAGCAGAAAATAAGATCGATATCAGCAAAAAACCTAAAACAAGTGCCGGAAATGGAGATATCATTTATTTACTTTCTACAGGTACTAATGGAGCCTTATTATCCATTACTGACTGCATAAGTAAAAATTGTGTAAGCGAATACCCTCCTTCCCTTGTCGGTGAATTGGATTTTAAATTGAATAATTCGATATTGGAATTATGGGTCGAACTATTCCTTCGTATCGAATTGCAACAGAATGGGAAAAAAAGAAGTGGAAATCCTTTAGACAAGAATTGGATAAAAGCGAAAGAAAGACGTTTGATGAAATGATGTGTTATCCACGATTGTATAATGTTGCCGGAATCGGGGCTTGTAAGCCTGTCTTAATACAACCGATACTTATGTCCATAATATTTGAACATTATAAGCAACTGAATAAGAAGGAATATGAGACAATTGATTGCTAGAATAATATAAAATACCTAATATTGCGCTATGTGGCTATTATAATGGATAGTTAACATGGAAAAGTATTGTCGTGGTTGCTATAAACTCCTAGGATACCTGGAATTACATGATGTTTTCGCTTGGTGTGAACAGTGCGAAAAGGAGCGTAGATTTGAGCCATTGGAAATTAGTTTATAGAATCATAATGGAAATTTCAAAACTTAAATGTCAGATTTGATACCGTTCGTTTTGAATTGAGTTCTGAATTGCCCTTTGATATTCCTAACTGGGTAACTATGGCAATCGAGTTAGGAATAGGGATTCCAATTGCGATTGTTCTCTTTTACCTTCAGGTTAAAACTTCCAAAAAGGTGGAAAAGATGACAGAAAAGAAAAAAAATTTGAATGTCGGAGAATTATTGACCAACTGCAAAATATTCAGAATGTGGAGATGAGCATGAAAAATTATCTCAGTGGATATAAAGTCGGAGACCCAGCAAATAGATTACAGAGAACGGTCGAAACTTTGAAGATAGAAAAATCTAGACTTGATAGAATAGAAGCTAAAATACAAAGGTTAGAAAGGAAACACGGTCGAATTAGATAGTCATTTCCCTTTTCTCTTATGATCAGTTGGTGTCTCCTCTATCTCTTCGATTTTTATTCTAATTCTTTTTCCAATCCATTTACCTGATACACCAAACTCACAATCAGGATCACTGAATCGGATAGAAACTTGTATGTTAACCTAGTGAAATAGATGTGAAGACTATCACTAAAATATTCTAGACTGCGAAACGCACATGGTTCATTAAATTTTTATCAAAGACTTTTGTTTCTGTAATTCGTAGGTGTGTAACTGATTATTTACTTCTTCTTGCAAATTAACTAAACGGATTGGCTTCTGAAGAAATCCGTTGATTATTTCCTTTTTTAAATATCCTTGAAATAATTTATCATTAATTTCAAATGCAGTCATAAGTATCGTTCTTACAAATGGATTTACATTTTTTAACTTCATTATTAATTCCAATCCATTTAGACCAGGCATTCTTAAATCGGATATCACTAACACGTACTTTTCTTTATTGATCGTAAAATGTTCAAGAGCCATTACTGGATCTGTGAACGTAAAAATTGTAATACCATTAATAACGCCCAATGCATCGTGGAAAAGTTTAATGATATCTTGTTCGTCATCTACTATGCCTACAAGCCTGCTTTTAGAGACCATACCCATTTAATTATGCCTGCTGATTCTACGCTAATCTAGTATAAATCTCTGGAAACCAAAAAATCAATAAACCCCCTATGGAAAATCCATAATATCAATTAATGAAGTCAATTAAACGCAATTGGAAAGCGAATTTCGAACAATTCATTCTTTAGCCTTAAGGCTAACAGTTCCACTACAATGTTTCAAACTAAAAAACATATAACGAAAACTTACAATAAATGCAAAATGAGATCCCGCCAGTTGATATTAATTGAGTCTAACCAAATTATTAGAATACGCTCTAAACCAAGTTAAAAAAAGAATGTTTTGGCTGACACCAGAATAGAAATTAATCCTTCTTGTAATTCTGAGCGTCTTCCTTTGTTATTGAAAACCAGACGTTATGTCCGTCAAAGCGTTCGACTAGATTTTTGGGCAAATAAAATTTCTCTTTGTCTACAACTCCTTTTTCAGTAACGACAACCTCGGGTTCGACTTCATGTACCTCACCTAGATCGTAGTCATTTATGCCTCGTGCTTCTTTTTTGATGATTTCTTCCCAGTTCGTTATATTGCTCATGAGATGTAATGGTTCAACATTTAATATAAGTATTCAATAGGTCCGACTGGCACATAAAATTTATTTTTCTAAGAATATGTCAAGTAAACATTAAAACAGAGAAATAAAATTTTAACATTAAAAATATTGCTCGTTCGGTAATAGGTCTTGATTAAGAAATATTTAGATACAACATAATAAAGAAATAATAATATCTTCAATGGATAGCTCCTCTATAATATTATTCAGAAATCCTTAAGATTTTAGTCAACCCGGTGCTATTCTTACGTTATACTTATTATGTGATATTTTCTATAGATACAGAGAGTGACAGTAGAGAAACCTAAAGTTATGATAGTTTTGGAGAATAATGACGCAGTTACAAACCTAGCAGGCCTGTTATGGTTAAAGGGTTATGAAGTCTATAAAGCCAGTACCGCAGAAGAATGCTTATCTAATGTAAGTGGATTGTCCGATAAGAAGCACGTTGTAATAATGAGTCAACAAGTAGCACTTGATGGAAGAGCGATGTTAATTGTTAAACTAAAAAGAATTAACGTTGACACAAAAATATTAGTATTAGCAGATGAAGATACCGAGAAAACTAAGATACTAGATTATGGTGCAGATGAATTTACTCTTAAGCCAATAAGTCCCGAAAATGTGGCAGATAAGTTATTCATGCTATTAACTCGGGAAGTGATTTCAGAAAATAAATGATGCGTATTGTGCCATGCATATACGTCTTTTTGATATCTTGCAAGTTTGAATTTACAGTGTTAATATAATATGTTGTGCAATCTTTTAGGTGCAAGATCCAAATAATCGACACTACCATTTTAATGATATCTCAAATGAGATAATACTTAGATTACTAAAATTACCTTCAGGTTATCATTGTCTTATCTTATATCCTAATATTGAAACAGTAAGAAAGATTTATGCTGAGTACGTACGATTACTAATTGAAGGAGAGAATGTTGCAATTTTGTTTCTTCCATACTATGATACAACAGACAGAGTGAGACAAGAATTGGCAACCAAGAATATAGATGTAAGGAAGCATGAACAAAATAATTCACTTACTTTGATAGATTTCGCCAAAGTAATTGATAACCCGTACTTGGGCATGCCAGCCGCATTTGGTCTAAAAGAGTTCATAAATAAGATTCAAGTTTTTAATAAGAAAAAGGATCTAGTCGTCATTGCAGATATGTCACTGTATAATCATTTTAAGAATATCGATGATCTCTTAAAGTATGAAAGCTTATCACGCGATGGTCATGGTAATGAAACTTGGAAACAAATTTGCTTATATCACAAGGTAGACTTTGATTTAATGTTTACAGCTGAACAAAAACAGAAAATCATTGATTATCATAAAGATAATGTCATTGTAATCTAGTTTCGTGCTCTTGTAACTGGTAAATATTGTAGCTTATTATCAGCCTCTTTAACTAATAATCCAAATTAGAGGTAACATAGTATATTAATCGAACTTGTCGGGTAGAACATCAAGAACTCAACACAATTGAGAATGGCTCGCTTTAAGGATAATGGAAATCTAGACATTGAGGAATACCTTTGACAGCTTCGACTCTATTCGTTTGGCACTCAAAATGTTCTATACAGTTGGTTGCATATAATGAATATGCTGTAAGGATCGAAGAGTTGTGTCCGGACATTCATGTCTAGCATTGACTCAATATGAGATATGCTGACAGGGATTTCACGCGATAGAGTGCCTAATGAACAGCAACAATCTATGAAAATGTTGTTATGTTAGCATATAAAACCTATTTATATTTTTATGCACTGTACATCTTAATGGTATTAAATACCCTGATTTATATCGTGATTATCATAATTGTGATAATCATAATTGTCCTACTCCTGAGATTCTTGTTTAATGCACTGTTCGTTATGCCAGTAACGTTAGAGCACGAGTATGTCATAAAATATGTAGCTTCAATTTATTTGCCCACATGAGCTCTATTAACACCCGTATCATAAGGTTAAGATATTAAATAAATTAGTGCCAGCTTTGTTCTGGTGGCTAATTCTCGTTATCTTCAGCGTTCATGTTCTCGGTCGTTACCTCCTCTGTAAAGGCTCTGTAAAGGTACGAGTTTCTTATGGCCAAGTAAAGCATTTCGATATAACTATTATAAAGTTTAAAGTCCTAGAGTGATACTGATATGCAAACTTCAATTCTGGTAGTGACAGTTGCTCTTTCATTGGTTCTCTCATATCCAATGATGAGTTTAGCACAGCAACAACCACAAACAGGAAATCAGTCATCTTCTCAACAAAAGATTGATGTGCCAATGAATTTTTCCCTAAAAGGTCAAGGTGATGACGACAGCAACGCCACGGAGGGAGGTAAGGACTTTACTGTTACCTTAAAACTCCAGAGTAGTGAAGGCGGAAGCCCCATGGATTTCCCACTAAAAGCAATACTATCTAATGATACCCAAGCACAGGATCTAGAGCTATGTGCCACCTTGCAGGGAGGAGAGGAAATGTGTCAGTCGTTAGAGGATGTAGTCCAAGCGCAAGGACAAAATCAATCTTCTGGTGCAACTGCTAACGAGACATCAGGTGCTTCTGGCAACGCAACTGACGAAGATGACGAAGATGACGAAGATGACGGAGGTAACTAGGCGATTAACCTAGTTACAAATATTTTTTAGTCATTAATTTTTTGCCAATTAATTTTAATAGTCCAATACGTCTTCTATTATCGTAGCAATATTTCCTTTCTTTAACTTTTGTTTAATATCCAAGTCTTTCTCTTTTTCTATACTTTCTCTTAGTTTCTGCATTTTCTTTTGTTCGGGTGTTAATCGTCTTTTATTACCTAGGCCAGTAATTGCTTTAACCTTATTATAATTTATCGTCATATATAATGTTGTGACTGTCGATAAACAAAACGAAGACACTCCTAACAATGAGAAAGCAAACCCAGACACTGCTAACAATGAGAAAGCAAAGCCAGAATCAACAAAACAATCCGAGGTTCCTTACGAAATGCTTTCAATTTCAAAGGAAGCTCTTCCTTCACTTAATAAAATCGTAATTACTGACGACGGAAAACTTGAATCAACTAAGGCATTTAACTATGCTGTGGCTTTATCGAAACATACTGGTGCAGAGTTAGTAATTTTACGAATTTTGGAGGATATTGAGAAAGTAGAAGGCGTGTCTGTCGAGGGTGTTGGTCAGGATAATGTAAGTAATTCGGATATGAAACGAGAGGTTAAAGGACAGGTGATAGATGAAATGGAAACAAAGATAAAGAGATGCAAGGAAGCGGGATGTGAAAACAAAATTTCGTATAAATTCAAAGTAGGTAGGGCAACAGAGGAAATAGTCAAGGAGATTAAAGAGGGTAAGTATGATTTATTGGTCTTAAGGAGTTCTCATCTAGATACCTGGGTGAGTTCCCTTTTCAGTGATGCACGAAAAATAATCAGTAGCATAGAAATACCAGTCTTAATAGTCCAGTGACTTCAGACATTTTAATCATCATGTGAATGATAGTCGATTTCTAGTCAAGCGCACCAGAATTTAGAAATTTTACAATTTTTTGTCTATAGCATTACAACCCTCGCCAAAAGATGGGAATCAAAAAATGTGCAAATATTTTTGATTGCCATATTGAGGATTGACAAAAGACCACACGTAATTTATGAATGTGCTTTATAACAGATAATAACCATTATGCATAATCTATCCTATGAGCACAGAAAAGAGAAAGAATCCAAAAAAACGCGGTCAAGCATTGAATGATGCTACTAGCGGACAGTTTGGAGAAGAACCATCAGACGTACCCGAGTTCTATTCCAAAGAACAAGAAGCGGAGAATCCACGTAAAAAGGCTGCGAGGAGAATGTCCAAGACTATGAGTTAGACGTCAACTAATGCTAAACTAGCTCCTAGGTGTCTTAATAGTCAGTGCCTTCTGACACACTTTAAAGATTGCCGGAAGAATACCGACTGGTTCACCATCGAGAGTAACGGTGACATCTCTTTCATTTGGTAAAATGAGAACCTGCGATGCTTGGTAATATAGAATATTTTCCTCTTCGATATACTGACTATTCCCTTTAAGTTGAACAATCTTATCTAGCGTTTTGAAACTGCCAGAGTTTTTCATAATGATAAAATCGAGTAGTCCATCAGACATATTTGCTCTTGGTGCTGCATTGAACCTACCACCTAGTTACTTTCCATTTGCAGCTATTCCCATAGTGATTTCGGTAGAAATCTTCTTACTTCCATCAATGATGATATTACATTGGTTACTTTCATAAGTCGGTAGAGTAGAAACAATTCCTGGTACAGTAGAAATAATACGACTTCTTACTATGCCTCTAACTTTTTTGGACGTATCTATGATTTCAGCACCGACACCTATCTCTGCAGCATTTAAAACAATTCTATTATGGGTAATTGTGGGAGTCTCTATCGGTTACAGTCACGCCAATCACGTCAATCTTGCGACTTTTCATCTGTTTTATTCGCATAAGTGATTCATTACCTTGATATTGTAATCCCAGGGATGCTGCCAGTACGTTACGACTATCCGTTATTACCAATGGAAATAGCATCAAATTGATACCCATTCCTACACTTATTCCTATCTTTCAACTCTTATGAAACTTACTTGACCATTCATCTCAAGGTACGATTCCTGAACATCTTCCAGATTCTTTATTCCATTTAATCTCATAAGTGACTTGAATTCATCTTCGCTGATTCTAGCCTTCTTTAAGCCGCTCATTACATATTTCCCGTCTTTAACAAGCTGGCCGGGTTGAGCTACAAGTATGCGAGCGAACCTCTTGCTTCTCGAAGTAACGTAATCAATTCCCTTGAAAATAACGACAATTATGACAACAGCACTGATTGCTTGTGGAATTGATATTTCCTCGGTATAGATCATGGGGTCACCAATTATTGAACCAACACCGATAATAATCAGTAGTTCAAATGAATTGAGCTGACCTATACCTTTGTTTCCCAAGCACCTTATAATAGCTAGAACTAAAAGGGTAACTATCACTGTTCTGAGAACTACTGAAAATATTATTTCTGGGCTAGATAATACTGCCTCCGTTCAAGAACTGCTCCAGAAACGTAACCATTTGGGATCATAAAATAAATCCAAAGGAATAACATAAATGTAAAAAGTAGTTAAGGTACTCGTCAAAAAATATTACAAATAATAACAATCAAAAATTGTACTTTGATGCGTTGTCATCATAATTTTTCGTGATATATTCACTAAGTACTATTTCCACACTGAATTATAGGAAATTCTAAAGGTAGAATAGTATCGCGTATTTCAACGATAGAGCGTCTTTGAACAGCGTATTATTCGTAGCCGGAAATAAAGGAATAGCCTAAAGCGAAACTTGCAGACTCTGCCTGAGGTAGCGTTGTAAGTAGTACGTCTCGTAATAACTTCTTCTTATTGTCTATATAGTTGTCAAGCCCCATAATTTCGCAACATCACTTGTTTATGACGGATTTATTTACGGAAATTCATGACTCGACCATAGATATACAACAAATTTCTGGATGCACCTTCCACAGCCCTTAGTAGACCTTGGCCTCTAGGAAAAATTGAGGCTAATGTTCAAGATTCCTTTGGTAATGAGCAGCAGACTAGTAAAGAGCAAAAATTTTTTTTCTTTAATTAAAGGATGGAATTATAATGAGCCTTTTCTATAGGGAACATCAGATTCGGAACATCAGATTGATTTAGTCTGGTACTTCATCCAACATCATTTCAATTTCTTCTTGAGTGGGTTCATCTTCTCGTTCGAATTTGGGACTGACCAGTCCGCTAGCTACATCAATCCACAAAGAGCTTCCGTCATAGTTGTTAAAGTATTGCTTGGGAATGTAATACAAGTGAATGTTTGCAACACCCTCCCTAACAACAATGAATTCATTTCCTACCCTGTCTACATCACCAATATCGACATTATCAACTGTCCTTACGTGTTTATGTATTACCTCCTCCCAAGGTATTGTTAAAACGTCTCCTGATTCTTTTCCCTTTAGTTGCAGATCTGGTTCCTTTGCCATAAATGGTATCACTTCGTGATAACCCGCATGTCCCTTTCCTGATTGTTCACCTTCTTGAATTTCAGACTTTAACGGAGGATCATCTCTTTCATATTTGTCTTTGATTTCGTCCTTTGTTTGTAACACATACAGGTCTTCTTTATCATACTCCTTGACGTGTACTTTTGGAATAAAGTAATGAGTGCCACCATGTTTTAATTCTACATAATCAGCAGTAATATTTTGAATCTTCCCCAAGTCTTTTCCATCAATTGATTTTACACTTTTGTTTATCATTTTTTTGCCAGAAATTTTTACCTTTGTCATGAATTGGTACAGTAATCTGTGCAATATTGGATTTAACGGTTTAATCAATGGGAATTTATCTATTATATCATATGTTGACCATTACTAAACATGCCTGAAGAAAATATAGCAGGGCCTACTGTCTTATGGAGTGAGATCAAAGATAAGAAAGTAAAGTCTCATGACGGTAAAACACTCGGAAGAACCAAAAGAATATCTGATAATCATTTTAAAATTGAAAAAGGAGGGATCAGAAAAAAAACATTCTGGATACCCAAAAAGGAGGCCGATGCTTACGATGGCAAATACGTATGGTTAACTAGTAACGAAGAACAAATTCATGATAAATTCTTTTATGGAGAAGAGCCTCCAGAGAGCGACCAAACTGGTTCATCAATAAACAGGATAAGACTAGTAAATGAGAGAATGGCCGGAGTATCAACCCAGCCCGCAGATTCTTCAGAACGATATGAAAACATTCGAGATTCAAAGTAAATGAAGTAGACGAGTATTTAGGATGCTTTCACAAATCTTTAATAAATATTGAATCGTTAACAAATCAATTTATACTTTGGACAAAAGAGACTCAGAAGACATACCCCCGGATTTAACTCACCGTGGTTCAAAGACTTCCAGCGGAAAAGAATCTTTCGCAAGTCTGGTAAACGAGGGATTTCGTGCAGGCCAAAGAATAGCCAAGATTTCTGTAATAACTTTAGTCGGTATAGGAATTGCAGAGTTGATAATGGGATATATCAGTGGTAGTGTGGTAGCGACAGCGGATGGAGTCGATTCAATGTCTGACGCCATGATATCTTTTATAGTATTAATAGGCTTGCGATTCGCCCGCAGACCTGCGGATAGAAAATTTCAATTCGGTTACCATAAAGTTGAAAGTTTTGCAGCCATGGTAGCAGCAATTGGAATGATAGTGATAGGTATCTTCATAGCATACCATTCTTATGAAGGTCTCATCCATCCAAGAGAAATTCAGCAGCCAATTCCGACCATGATAGTATTAGGTATTGCTGGCGCTATATCCTTACATCGAGCCTTTCAGATGCGAAGTATTGCAAACAAATACAATTTGCTTTCATTAAAAACAGATGCCAAGAATTCAATAAAGGATGGATCCGCTTCTGTATTAGGTTTCTTGAGCGTATTTATAGCGACTCAATTCGGATTCCTGCAGGCTGACGCTATAGGAGGGATGATAATTGCCGGATTTATATTCTTCCGTTGCCTATGTTTCTTTGAAACAATCTTCACTGATACTAGTTGATGCTTGGTATAATCCTATGAGCGTGGGTTACATGAAAACACTCGTAGAACAAAAGTTTGAAGGTAATGTTACTGTAAGATCAATCAAACTCCGACAAACAGGTATGATATCGCGTGCCGAAATCCATGTTGAAATGGATGGTAGTAAATCACTAAATGAGGTAGAAATGGTTTTGCTTAACACTGAAAAGGTAATTAAATCTAGGATGCCTAGTATGGATGTAGTTTTGGTTGTTCCTCATGCGCAACGTAAGAAGCAGAGTTCTCAATACCATGGATATGAAAAAGTATAGAATATTTAATTTTCATGAAGGTTTCCGTACGATGGACTCATTCCCAGAGCATTGCGTTTAGCGCCGCGTTAGCGACTGCATCCAATTTAGGAACTGTAACAAAACGTAGGCCATTGAAGAAGCTCTCAATACATACCTGAAAGCGAAAATGAGCGCAATTCATAATAAGATCCTTCTTGCACCTGTAGAAAACAAATGATTGATGTAGTGGAAAAGAATCAGAAATTGGCTATATCGGCGTTAGGCCACTATGTAGAAAGATTGAAGAAAATAGAAGCAGATGATGATATTACTCTCCTTCTAACTGAACCATTAAAATCAGATTTAACGAACGAGCAATTAAAGGTGCAACAAATAATCGCGCATGTAAAAAAGCAAGGATTTGTGTTGCAATCTGAATTTGCAACGAGTATTTTCGCAAAGCACTCTGAGATGAGAAATACCTTGACAGCTGCATTACTATGCTATTATAACGACATGGTTGAATCTTTAGAGATTGTTTCTAAGAAAATAACAAATGGTCCAGAATTTGCGCTACTAAAACAGGAACTACAGTTCTGTAAGGAATTTCTTAATAGTATTAATGCTGAACATGGAATGGATATCAAGGTTTCATAATGGTGTGTGGAAGTTGATTTGAGTGAAGAATTAAAATGAATAAAATTAGGTAAACTTAGGTAAGTGTTTTTCACAAAAATGCTCTAATAATGTAATGTCCGGTAATTTTGAGATGGTAAACCTGACATACAACGATATTCAGTTGCATATTCAGCAAAACAATGTTGATATCTTGACACATAACTTCGGAGACGTATACCCAAAGGACAATATCCGTAACAGACGATTTCAAATGCTTTGGATGTCATCTTACAGATCTCGATCGCAGAGTGAGGAGACTGGAGGGACACGAGAAAAAGAAATGAGTCTTTGTTATGACGGTGAAAAATGGTTAATGATAACATTGTCAATCGTTACTATTAGCCTTACTGTTGGCCTTGTCCTAGTTGGTGAGGCTTACGGTCAACCATATTTAACACCAAAACAAAGAGAAGCTACAATAAACTACTATTTTGAACATGCAGACCGTCCGAATCCAATACAGGATTTAACTGATAAGGGATTATTAGATCCATCGTATCAGGGGCAAGATTGCATTTGATATTGCTGATAAGGAAGCAGCACTCTTGCTGGAAAATTATGCGAAATTATACGGCTAGAGGATGATTTACTAAAGGAATTACTATAACTGAAGTGTGAACGACTCAGGCGAAATTCATATTCTTTAAACGTGTATCTAATTCACTTTTATGTTTCTTATAAGCAAATTAAAATACTTTTTATGAAGCATCAGATAACGTAGTAAATATGCGAAGAGATAATGATAATTGGCACGAGATAAAAATGAAAATAGACATCAAATATTATTTGTTTGGTGTGGCTGTCCTAGTTGCAGGTTCAGCAATAGCCAGTGTCATAGTGAATGCACTTTACTCTATATCAGAATAATTGTAAATAAGAAATGAGACATCACGTGAGGTTACGAAGTTGAATTTGTCATGTTGGCAGTGCTCGTTAAATTACCTTCGGCCATGTCTAATTGAATCAATGCACCAGGTATATCGTTTGCTTCAAGGGCTGTTCTAGTAGCGTTCAGGATCTGCTTTAGTTTATCCACATCTACTGATGATCCTTGAGCGTAAGTTTGGCTGCTCATACTTATGGTGACCAAGAACATTCCTAAAATTACCATACCAATACTCATTTTCCAATGCCTACTGTTCCATTTCATCGTTACAACTCACCCCAGCGTTTTATATAAGCATTCTCTGTAATTAGTAAAATCCTTATATATTTCCACAGAAAAGAAAATTTAGAATGAGCATACAGTTGAAACTAAAGTTGGGCACACTGATAGTGATAGGAAGCATTATTGCAATGGGTATGATAGCAGCGCCGGCACTTTTACGCGCCATGACCGTCGAAGCGGGTAATTTAACGAGCACCGCCACGGCATTCGTTGGGGGCGCAATTGTGAACGGACAAAGCGATCCCCAGAAGATAACTTGTTCTACAGGGGGTTCTATGCATACAAATGGTCTACAGTTTTCAGCACATACTCGGATGGGAACCCTACATGGTTTCTGGGATATAGCATCACCTTTTACGGGTGCTGAAAACAAGGGTGGGTATATTCATGAAGGAAAAACCAACGGTAAAACTTACGAATTGAAAGGAAAAGAAACTCATGATGGCATATGCCAGACTAAAGTCCCCAAGAACATAATAATAAGTGGAAATTGCGGCACCCATAATCAGCATAAGATACATTACGAGACTATTAAAGGTCTAAATCATGTATTTTCAGGAACAGTCAAGTGTCTGGGTCATACTACTAATTAATGACCTAAAACCCACTCCTTCATATTTTTGCGCCGAGTCTGTGCTATGACTTTGAAAAATGGACAATAATACCTTTGGCAAGTATTGCCATTAGTCTGACAATTGGTCTTGTTTTAATACAATATGGTCACGGACAAGTAATAAATCAAAGTAAGACGGAAGGGATAGAACTGGCTGGGAATGTTACCCATATAGCAGATGGTGATACGCTTGACATCAACGGTATTACGATTAGATTATCTCTTGTTAACACTTCTGAAAGAGGGCAAGCGGGATACAAAGAAGCAAAGGAATTTGTCAAGTCTCTATGTTTAGGAAAACATGGTGAACTTGATGTGGATGATGGACAGCGAAGGGGAGATAGGTTTGGAAGGGAAATAGGTATCGTATATTGTAGTGGAGTCAACATAAATGAAAAACTTATGGACAAAGGTCTAGCCAATATACTCACAGAATATTGCGATATTTCAGAATTTTCAAATGAAAAATGGGCAAAATCGTATTGTGCCAAGGATGATAAAATAAAATGAATAATACCTTCAACCTAGGAAGATCTCTAACTCAGATTATACCATTTCACAGAATACCAATAAAGAAACAAGAACAACAAAAAGAGATAATCACCAACAAACTAGTAATAATAATGGTAATAATAGCGATAGTAAAGATTGCTGTTTTAATGTTATGGATTTAAGTCGTACGTCAATAAATCTTATGTATCTTTTTTCCATATTCGTTAAATAGTACGGCCCACCAGCACAGGTGCCTAAATTGCGGGGTAACTGGTGGGCTTGATTGTTTCTTGTTCATCACGGAAAGGTCTTTCCCATTAGTTACCTCGTCGTCAGTTTTTAAATTTTATCTTCTAGAATTCTAATCAGTTTACTCTATGTTATGACCTGCTAACTTTTTTATTTCGTTTCTACAAACTTGATAAAAAATCTAGTCCAATATTCTTAATCTAAAATCTAGAAATAATATATATTATGAACTCTCAATGGAGAAAATGAACCAATTACTTACAATAATGGTGATGCTGACTATTGTAGCATCTGCCGGGACAATTGTTAATTTCTCAGTTGAATCAGTTGATGCTTGGCATTCCCAATTTGCAACCAAAAAGGAATGTACAAACTTGATGAAGAGCACATTTGGTAATACCCCGTACGCAAACAAACTGTGCAATAAAGTTATTCCACATTAATAAATAATGGGCCAAGATAGGTACCTCCTCTTTTTTTGCCTACCAACTCTAAATGAATAAATTATTCTGTTTGATAACCCTTCAATGATAAATGGAATTATCAAATTTTAATCAGTGTGCATATCTGACATGTGTTTTGGCATGTATTCACGAGCAAACTCCTCACCACAATTTGGACAAGTAATTTTCTCTTTGGAATGGTTATAACATTCTTCACAATAGTACGTATTCCAACTGGGATTCGATTCACTTGTGTGTTCGTAAAATATAGTTTTTACTTGACCACATATACTACATTTGCCGCGTTTAGGAACGCCGCGATTTTCTGACATTATTATTCTAAACTTATTCTATATTATATCCTTTTAATGACAATCTTAATGCATCTAATAAATCATAATAACTAGTTTGTTCTTTATCAAGTGAAAGTTCTTTAGTGTATGTTCTTAATGATATGATTAATTTTTCATATTTTTCAGTTTTATTTAAAAGAAAATAATGCAGAATTTATTTCCTGAATAATATTAGGATTTTTCCCTCCAAGTTCATATAAACCAAGACGTTCTGTAGGAACTAATTGATCTTACGTACAAAGACCTTACTTCTCCCTTCAATAGTTTATGCAGGAGTTAAAGAAAAATGAAAGCATTCATTATAATATCAAAGAAAAACGCAACCCAAGAAGAGAAGGAAGAATTAATCAAAGCATTACACGAAGCAGGTTTTAAGGATAGTGATTTCATAGTAGTAGAAAAGGAGCAACAAAAAAAGGTTATTCCCCATTCCCGTTGAATGATGAAAAATTAATAGAATCCCATCTTCTTGTTCTTCCGTTTGCCGTTCAAGTGCATTACTGTTTTTAAGTCTTCTTTACTTAATTTCAAATCCTTTTAGTGCTAATCTTAATGCATCTAGTAAATCATCATATGAAGTTTGTTCTTTATCTAAGGAGTACTCTTTTGCTTGTGCAGTTCTTAAAGAGAGACAATAAGTTTTTGAGGATAGCGAAACTGCCTTTTCCATTTAGAAAAAATTAATCAATTAGTGATTGGAGAATAAGTGATCGCGTAATATGCAAACCTAATATAAGACCCTAGACTCATGAATGGGACGATGAAAACAAATACGAACTCAATAATAGGTCTCGTAGTAGCGTCCTTGCTAGTGGTAGCAATTG
Organism: Nitrososphaeraceae archaeon; assembly: GCA_036566445.1. Taxonomy (GTDB): domain Archaea; phylum Thermoproteota; class Nitrososphaeria; order Nitrososphaerales; family Nitrososphaeraceae; genus TA-21. The sequence goes on along the minus strand of DATCWH010000017.1, from coordinate 13,095 downwards.
TTGCAATCGCTATCCCGAATGCAGTTGACGCAAAGCTGACTCACGAATGGTGCCAAACTGGTCCTTTTGGCCAATGCTTCGACAATAAAGGCGACTGTCAAAAAGCTGAAATAAAGGGTGAAACACGCACTTGCATAAAGACTTCAAAATAAAGTAGGAGGAAATACCGACAATCTACACATGCACTCCCAATTTTTTTGGATAGCAATTTTAAATGAATAGATTATTCTAAATTATAACCTTTTAAACTGAGTCGTAAAGCATCTAGTAAATCATCATATGAAGTTTGTTCTTTATCTAAGGAGTACTCTTTGGCCTGTGCAGTTCCTAGTGATAGAAATGAAAAAAATGAATTTAATAAAATCTATAATCTCCTACCAGAAATTGAGAGTATTATTGACGATATGAAGAAGTTTATAAAAATATTATTTGCTCTTCTTCCTGAGGAGGCTCAGGCAGAAGATGTGAAAAAAAGTTTCATGCCAAATTTGGCACACATGCTTAACGAAATCCTCTTAGATTCATTGGTTAAAGCAGATAACATTACCTATTCTGAAATAGATCGTCAAATACTTTATAAAAAAATTATCAAATTAATGTTAGAACTGACTAAAATGAGTAAAAATCTTATCGGAACCCCTAGTAAGCCAAACCTCATTTTTGATCTGGACCTAGTAAAGAATGAGATAAACCATTTCTCGAAAGAAATTCCACAAAGTAAGCGTAAGCACTGGAAAAAACACGTGGAAGCAATGAGTAATTTAATAGGACCTATGACCAATTTAATAAAAAAGGCAGATAAGATTAAGAAAGAATCTTAGTTAAACTGAACAAAAGACCAAGAAACCACATGAAAAATCAGATTAATTTTTACTACTTTAATTGTGTATAAACATAGTAAATTACTTAATTTAATTTTATTTATTCCATTTGAAGAGCTAATTTAATCCGAAAATTTTTTAATCATGTTTCATAACTTTAGTTATGAAAGATAAAAAAACGGTGCTGGTAACTGGATGTTCTTCTGGAATAGGATATGCTACATGTCTTGTTTTTGCACGTAACAACTTTGCCACGTATGGTACTGTAAGAGATTTATCAAAAGCTGAAAAAAATTGAAGAAATAACAAATAGAGAAAAACTGCCTCTCAAAATAATACGTCTTGATGTAAAGGACGATGAATCTGTCAGAACAGCGATCCAAAGGATTATTTCTGACTCAGGAAGAATTGATATTCTAATAAATAATGCCGGTTATGGTATGTTTGGTCCTATTGAAGAGATTTCAGTTGAAGACATTAAGGAACAATTTGAAACCAATTTTTTTGGAACAATCAGACTTATAAAGGCAATAGTTCCTATAATGAGGAAACAACGAAATGGAACTATTGTAAATATTAGTTCAGTGGTTGGAAGATTTGGTGTTCCACTTAATGCTGCATATGTGTCAAGCAAATTTGCGTTAGAAGGGCTATCTGAATCTATTTCATTTGAGCTAGAGAAATTTGGAATAAAGGTTATACTGGTTGAACCAGGGGTAGTCCAAACTGATTTTTTTCAGAATCTAAAGATCAAGGGTACTGATGCTAAATCGCCATATCATAAATTAATGGGCAGGAGAATCGCTTTTTTAAAATCAGCTATGAAAAATAGCATATCTTCTAGTGATCAAGTTGCGAACACCATTCTCCATGCGGTGAATTCTAGAGATCCTGATTTGCGATATGTGATTGGAAATGATGCTACAAATTCCATTCATATGAGAAACTCTTTACCTGACAGACAATTCATGAAATGGATCAGAGATAGTATGTTTCATGGTAAGGGATTTGCAAGATAAAGGGTCTTCAAATTAAGTTTCTTTTTCTAGATATTTCCGGACGCCTGTCATGATGGGATCGAGGTACCTTGATAATAATGAAATTGTCAAGAGCGCGATTCCAGCACCCAGTAATGCACCACCTATCACATCAAGGAAATAATGATCACCAACATAGATTCTGGATATACATACCAGTCCTGCCTCAAATGCTAGTATTATAGAAAAAACTAGCTCCTTTTCTCTTCGAAATAGTATAATCAGCGTCAATGCTCCCGCGGTAACGATAGAAGCATGTCCTGATGGGTATGCAAAATCTGTTTTCTCAGGAACAACAATTTCCTGTCTTTCCAATGGCGGACGATTTCTTTCGAAAAAATTCTTGAATAATGTGTTAAGTGGCATTAGAATCAAAAATGAAATAACCATGATTACAGCAATTTTTCTTCCTTTCCACCCTGCAAAAATAACCATAAACACAATTACCATCGACCACACTACCTCCCTTCCATACATTGACATCCAGATCATAGAATCATCTGTAAGAGAAGGACCAGAATTATTGATAATTGATGTGATTGTTTCATCGAAACTAATAATAGCTTGAAGTTGGTATCCTAGTTTGGGCGAAAGCACAATTCCGATTATTATGAATACCGAAATGCAGGTAATTGCTATGAGTATGTATTTCAACACAACATCATAAGATGAGATACAATATATTTCATTTTAAGATCAAATATAATATAATAAACTGCCCTTATTTTCCAGACGGTTTCTCAACTTGACTTGATTTATACCTTTGATAAATACGAAATTTGGAGTAAAACGTTGAAAAAACCAATAACAAATAAAAAATGTGGGATATTATTGCTCTATTTTACAGTGCTAATCTGTCCTCGTATTTCTCCGTTAGGATTTTTCTCGGTGTGAACATTCACGTAAGCTTCACCACGTTCCAGGGCCCTAATTATGTCGCGGAAAGGGCTTCCCTGCATCTGCCCTTCCAAGTTAGAAGCTGTGATAGATCCATTGGCCAGACTTCCTGATATTTGGCCAGTCGGACTATCGGACTTAAACAAGGTAACTACGACTTCTCCATTCTCACCTTTGGGTGCATCGTGAATATGTGCTGCAGTAACCTTATCCATGCCAGTAACGTTCACATCATATTTAATTGATTCTCCTCCTTCCACAGTAAATGATGCAACACCAGTAGCAGCAGTATCTACTGGAGGAACTTCTTCTCCTCCTGAAAGCATAGCGCTAAAAGGTTCTGTCTGCTCTGTCTGTGCAAATGCCAAATTTATGTGTGCCAATAAAAATGAAACTAAAGATATCGCAACAGGAAGTGCTAGCACCAGTATTTTTGGTTTATACATTGCAAACCGATAATAATCTGATGCATTTAAATGAGATTATTTTAAATAATGCCTTTCTTTTGGTAGAATTAATTCTACAGGTCTGGAGCCGCTGGTACCCGCGGCGCTATCGGTTCTAAAAATGGATTCTTACTTTAACAATATGATACTAAGCTTTAAAGTTTTCCTCCTAATCTGTTCACTGGTCCAGACATTCAGAAGGATGACTACTTTTTCTTAACTATTGCTAAAAAGAATAGTACTAGAATAGAAACACCCATTAAGGGTATTATAATTTCTCCAAAGGGATTTTCGAAGCTTATAGTATGCTCCAAGAATTCATAAAATAAAAAAATACCAAATAGCAAAAATGCTACAATGGCATATAGTAGTTTTTTTAACTGTGTGTTCCTATAAGCAGAAATAGACAAAGCAATTAAGATAGCAGCAAAGATAGTACCTACTATATATAGGATACTTTCCGTAAGTTCTATAATGGGAATTTGAAGAATTAAAAATTCCAAAGGATTCACAATAACTATTTGTCTTCATCAGATAGAGACAGAAACATTTCAGCAAGTCTATTGCTCCATTTATTCCAAAGATTCGGATGATGAGTCTTTAATACTTCGACAATGTATCTGGAATCTATAGAATTATCACTTAGCTTGTATCTCTTGTACTTTCCATCCCTAACTTCATCTACTATTTTAAAATCAATCAAACGTCTAACATGCCAGTTTATAGATGGTGCTGATATTCCCAATCTTTTTGTAATCTCTGTTTGTGTAGGATCTTTTTGTTCAATAATAAACATAATAATTTCCCTCGGTGTTTCCTGATTTAATACTTGGAAGATTTTCTTCTCATGATCTTGAAAAGTCCCGGACTGAAAATGAAGTTTATACAACCCTTGTCTAGTCGAAGTTATCTTTCCAACTTTCTGAAGCTGATAAGAGTGATACTGAACTGATCCCATCGACAATGCTAGCTCATTTCTTATCTGACGAAGATAACAACCTGGATTATCTTGAATAAAGCTCAAAATCCTTTCCTGATTTGAATTTGAGGGTTTTTTTCGCATATCAATCTACTCCAGTAAAAGTAGTACAAAAGCAGGCCTACGGGCTAATAACTGATTCTATTATCTAATTAATTTAATACAAGCATCTAACTCCGTTACAGGCAATAATCGTCCATGATATGCTGTGGTTATAGATTTGTATCACATTCCTTATTATGTTTCAAAGGATACTAATGAAATTGGATGATATGAAGAATTATCAAACTAAAATCCTGATTATGGGAATTAGTTTCCTAATTGTGGCTTCATCTTTAGTCACTATGAAATCAGGTTTTGCGATTGTTCAATATAATGAATTTGCTAATACTGCATTTCTAATCCTAAATCATAAAATGTTCGATGTCAAAGACCATGTAAGAAATTTAATAATCTTAATACCAAACGAAGCTCATGAATCGCCTTCCTTACCTAAGGAACAGAGATTTATCGATCAGTCCTATATTCCTGAAAATATTGAAGTGAATGAGGATACTACTATTATGTGGTTCAATGGGGATGTTGGTCATACGCACAAAATCACATTGGTAGATGGGAGATCAAATACAATATTTGATAGCGTGGTATTTGCATTTGGCAGTGTAAGTAAATCTCTTATTTTAAACAATACTGGCGAATTTACCTATTCAGAATCTAATGTGAATAAAGACGATCCCAATTTCATAATGCAAGGAGCCATTACTGTGACAGAAAATAACAATACTGATCTTTATTCTGGTACAAATTTAAATTTAGGTACGAGCGGCAACACAACAGTTGATACTATTGGTTTTTTAATGGTTCCAACAAATGAGCTAAAGACTCATGTATCAAATATAGAGAATAATGAAGTGAATATACTTGACACATATACTTTTGAAGATCTACTTGGAGGTCAGAAAGGAACAGGGACTGAACAAACTTTACTCGTGATTGGTACCAAGAAACCCTTAACTAGTCTAATCTCTATCATGACAAGTATAACTGATAGATTACCATATAGTTAGATGGTATAAATATCTAAACTATTGATAATATTTGGATTTAATTGTTGCTGGCAAATTTATACAACTATTTCTTATCACACCTAATTTTAGGCACTCATCTTTAATTGCTTCTATTTAGAGATGTTAACTCGACTTATATACGAATTAATTCTCTTTTCTAGGAACTCTAACTGTGATTCATTTATTTTTCCTTTTCTGTGTAAGAAATTTAAATCTCTTTGAATTTGCTCGAGCTGTTTTATGCATTCTTCCTTATTATTTTTTGATAACATTTCATATGTATAATCTATGTTTGTTAGACTTCTCTTAAAGGACAATCTAGATCTTTGTCTATATAACCAACCCCCAATAGTTGAGACTAATCCTATTATCACAGAAGTTAATATGATAAATGTTTCTGTCAAAATTGCACCTTTGAAATTTGCGGTTAGGGTATCATATCCAGTAACATTAAAAGTTACTGGATTTTGATTGGTACTATTCGACAGAGACCAATGACCAAAATCGTAACCCCTATCAGGCATTGCTTCACATTTAGCAAGTGAATTGACAGGCACTGTGATTGACTCACCATCCGCTAGAATGATATCGTTACATTTTACAATTCCAGCATTTGGAGGATTGATATCAATAAATATTTTTGTAATTACTTTGTCTGCCTCTCCATCGATTGTAATTATTCCATTAGACCTAGGGTTAGTGACATAGGTGAAATTTGTAATAGGATCTACTGCTAATTTACTTGCTATGAGCGGAAAAGTTACTTTTAAAGGGATATTAATGAAAGGAGTATTAACTCCTGATCCAATTATTGCGGGTTCTAGAGAAATATTCTCTATCACCTTGGTTGTAGTCCCATTAATTACACTAACGGTATTATCTACCAAATTGTTAACATAAATTTTATTGGTTCGTGGATTAACCGCAATTCCAACTGGATTATTGCCGACCTTTATATCAGTTTCAACTTTATTGGATGTACCATTTATGACACTTACAGAATCGTTGGAGAAATTTGACACATAAATGGTATTAGTTTGTGTATTGATAGCTAGTGCAGAAGGTTTTGAACCAACAGGTATAGTTGATACCAATGTATTGTTATTTCCATCTAGCACTAAAACACTATCTTTCCCTAAATCTGAAACATAGACCTTGTTTGTAAGCGGATTGATTACGATATCATATGGTGACGAAGCATATTTTAACGATTCTCTTACACGATTATTAATTGCATCAATCACCGTAATTGTATTTGAGTCAAAGTTTGCTACGTATACCCATCCTCTAGCTAAATTGATCCCTATCCCCAAAGGAGATTCACCCACTTTTATGTCAGTAAGTTCTTTATTAGTAAAACCATCAATCACTGATATTGTGTCAGAATCTCTATTTGATGTATAAATTCTGTTAGACAAAGGGTTTACGTCTACATCATACGGAGAATTGCCCACATCGATATTTTTTTCTACTTTGGAGTTATCAATATCTATCACCGATATTGTATTAGAAAATTGATTAGCAACATAAAGTTTGTTTGTTATAGGATTAATATCAATTCCAATAGGAAAACTTCCCGAATTTATAATTGGATTGGATTTTTCCGATATTACGTTCTGATCAACTTCCTCTTGTGCAGAGAGACTAATTACGAAATTACTAAACAAGAATATACTAGCTAATGAAAAGCAAGAAAACTTTAGTAAATAATTTTTCAAATAAACAATTTATGTTGAATGGGTATAAATAGTAATTACTGGTTACGATTCAGTTCTATCAACAATTGATTCCTATTCAAAGAGATTCATTGTAAACAATAGCACAGGCATTCAGAAATCATGTTATCGAGTTAATCTGACACTTGACTTAATCAGGACTTACCAAGCTATAATTTGGCCCTTACTTCTTATATTTTAATTTATAACGAAAAATAATTCTAAAAATAATACTCAGAATTATTATGATAATGCCTGCAATAATAATCATAAAACCATTAATTGTCCAGGAAGGATTGCTATACATAAATGAGTTTGGAGGGCCCAAGAGCTCCTTAGATTGTGCAGTAAAAATTATGCCTACCAATACAAGTGCCATTCCAATAATCTCAATTAATATTTTCATTTATTACCAAATAAGTATTGAGATCTGCATATGTATATGTTGTTGGCATTTTGATTGTTTTATATACATTGTTGGTAACTTAATGTTCAGACCAGAAAATAAAACCAAGTTGCGGTTTCTCATCAATCAACAATTATACTGAATTGACTGTCAAATGTATACAACATGGCTAAGATGTCAAATGTATACAACATGGCTAAGATTTAATACCTATAAAGTATCCGTGATGGGTGCAAGGAAAAAAGTTGTTTGATAGTAAATTGACAAATTCCAATGTAATCATTGGATATTTGTCGGCAATTACCGCTGCAATACTCTTTGGATCCGTTTCTACCCTAGCAAAACCTATACTATCAACAATAGATCCTATTGTCCTTTCGTCAATCATCTACCTAATTGCTGGACTGTTTTTTACTCCTGCTGCCTCACGAACACGATCAAAAATTACAATAAAGTTTTACGGTCTCATTCTAACAAGCGCAATAGCTGGTGCAACGATTGCACCTATTATTTTTTTTGTAGGGTTAAAGCTAAGTACAGCCTCAGATACCTCACTACTCGCAAACGGTGAAACCGTATTTTCAATTTTATTTGCACTACTTATTTTTAAAGAAAGGTTGAGTCGTGTCGGATATATTGCAGTAACACTGGTCCTTGGTGGTCTATTTCTGGTAACAACAAACCTTGATTTTAATAGTTCTATATCTAAGTTGAATATAGGTAATGTGCTTGTAATCGCATCGACGATAATCTGGGGACTCGATAACAATATTTGTAAGATAATAGTTAGACGGATAGATGTATCAAAATTGATTCAGTTAAAAGCTTTGATTGGAGGTTCTATTTTGCTAGGAACGGTCATCATTTTAGGAATTCCTTTTAACATCCAAAGTGAACAATTGCTTTCTATTATCCTTCTAGGTGTCTTTGGATTTGCCATATCACTTTATTTATATCTACACAGCATAAAAAGGATTGGAGTAGTGAAAGCTTCATCTTTGTTATCCTTATCTGCGGTGTTCGGGCTAGTTTTTGCATTAATATTCCTACATGAATTAATAAGTATAAATCAGCTCATTGCGATATCTATAATGATATTTGGAATACACATAATGTATTCGCATGAAAAGAAAGATCAAATAATTCTCAAATGAAAATTTCTAGCAATAATAATACAAAATAAAATGGGATCACTCATTAAATTTTAAAACGTTATTTTTGTCCAGTTAATGCGTTATTTTTGTACAAAACGTAATTCTAGTCCCATAAATGACAAAATGTATAGTGAGAATTATGCGTATCCTTTTTTAACGTCTAGGCGATCGATAATCCAATTTAAAACTTAATAATATCGATCTATTAGAATATCATAACCTTGTATTTAGGAGTAACGCAAAAAAGTCTAAGGCTTGTTGATATTGCACCCAATTGGGCAGATAAAATTACGTCTTTACAACAAGAAGGATTTCCATTTCCTTTGTCATTGGGATGGTGGAAATTGTACTTTGGCCTTGACAGCCCTTCGAAATGTATAGTAGGCGAAGCTCATGGCTATTCCTCCCAATATGAAAAGGAATGTAAAATGTGTGATAATTTAGGTTGGGAATTTGGACACTCTTTTCTAATTCGCTCAGCCAAAGATTTCAAAGACAATATTGAAGAGTTTGTGACACATTGGAATGAAAAACACGTACCATAATAAGAAATTATATACTATTAATCAATAACTAAAATTTCTAATATTTTTTTCATAATTATTCTCAAAGTCAAATCTATTGTATTTGAAATTCATACCACTTCCTAGCACCCACTCCCTGCTAGGTATATTCACCATTATAAAATGAATCTACTAATTTTATACAATGGGCTGCAAACATATTTGTGATGAAATAGGAATATTAGGTGCCAGCTATAGTGATGGTGTAAAATATTGTAGAAGATGTTCGGTATATTTTTTTCATGATGGATCATTTTGTCCTTGTTGCCATCTTCATCTCAGATCCAAACCAATTAGATCACGAAAATGAAACATGATTCAGTAATTTTGGTTAAAGATTTTGAAATATATGGCTTCAAGGGATATGGAAAAAAGTTTTAGGGCTATGAATTACTAACTTATGCTATGAATGAAAATAATCTCGAGATGGCTACATTTGCTGCTGGCTGTTTCTGGGGTGTAGAAGAAGAGTTCATGAAAAGAAAAGGAGTAAAATCAACAAGAGCTGGATATATCGGAGGAAATCTTCCAGACCCAACCTATGAGGATGTTTGTACTGATAGAACAGGACATGCTGAAGCCATACAATTAAAGTATGATCCTAAAGAAATTTCTTATGAAGAACTTTTAGATTTATTTTGGTCCATTCATAATCCAACTACTAAGAATCGACAGGGTCCCGACATTGGATCTCAGTATCGTTCTACTATTTTTTATCATACTCCAGAACAGGAGAGGATTGCTATAAAATCAAAACAACAGCTAGATGACTCAAATAAGTTTCAAAATAAAATAGTTACAGAAATAGTACCAGCAACTACATTTTATCAGGCAGAAGACTATCATCAAAAGTATTATCAAAAGATCGGTGGAGGTAGTTGTTATCATTGAAGATAAGTAATTTTATGCATTTGGGGTTTTCCTAACAGAAACACCTACAAGATCGGTAAACTCCAATTAGAAACGATATTAAATTACAGAACTCCGTCCGAGTATTTTAATATAAAAATATTAAACATTGACCTCTGTCAAATTCAATAATTCCTATGTTTAGGAAAAACCAAAGATCCTTATAAAATTTGTTAAGCATTTCATAGGAAGCTAAACCAACTGGTGGGTTACTGTTGGTTGTTGTTCTCGTTCATTGGCTAAATCTTCCACCACTATTAAATTTTTATCGAGCTATACTCATAATTAGACGTGTATTGTATTACTAGCTAAGAACATCTATTTGACAATAGTTTGGCTCTGTTCTCTCATAAATTGTGTAAGATAATATTTGCCACCAGTACCTTTTCCCGTAGTTCCAGAATCTTTCCAACCTCCAAAAGATTGGCGTCCCACCATGGCACCAGTTGTAGAACTTTTTTTCCTGTTTACATAAACAACCCCTGCTTCAATATCCTGCAGAAATTTCAAAATTTCATCCCTTTTGTTACTATAAATTCCTGATGTAAGTCCATATTCTGATTCGTTTGTCATTTTAATTGCTTTATCAAACTTATCGTATTCTGATATACATAAAATGGGAACAAATAATTCCTTTTTAAGTAAAGGATGATGTGTTGGTAATCCCTCTACAATCGTTGGTTCTACATAAAAGCCGTGTTTAAATTTATCATTTCGTATTACTGAACCTCCGGTAAGAATGTTGCCATGTTTTGAGGCAAGCTTAGAATACTTCTTGAAATTATTGTACGCATTTAAATTTATCACTGGTCCCACAAAACTTTCTCTCTCTTCGGGATTTTCAACTCTTAGTTTTTTTGTCTTTTCCACCAGCTTTGATAAGAATTCAGATTTAACGTGCCTCTGAACATAAACACGTGAACATGCGCTGCACTTTTGTCCTGAAAATGAAAACGCAGCCTTAGCTACTCCTTCAGCTGCAATATCCAAATTTGCAGTATCTGTCACAATAGTCGCATTTTTTCCTCCCAATTCTGCAATCACTGGACGAGGCTTCGTCTTGGTTGATTCACTCATTAGCCTATAGCCTATCTCCCGTGATCCAGTAAATACAATACCTGCTACTTCTTTACTCTCAATTATTGTCTTTCCTATTTCTGCACCGGATCCTGGAACAAGATTTATTACTCCGTTAGGGATTCCTGCTTCAATCATAATTTCAACAATCTTATAACCAATAATTGGAGTATCACTGGCTGGTTTTATAATTACTGTGTTACCAGTTATAAGGGCACCAACACTCATACCTACTAAAATTGCTGCTGGAAAATTAAAAGGCGCAATAACTGCCCATACTCCATATGGTTTCATCGTACTTGTATTCTGCTCATTTGAACTTCCTAATTTCCTAGTAACGAATCCCTTGTTTTTTTCCATCTCATCTGAATAGTACATAATAAAATCAATCGCTTCATCCATGTCGGCAATTGATTCATACCTATTCTTACCATTTTCAAAAGTAAGCCATGCAGATAATTCGAATTTACGTCTCTTCATAATGACACCTATTTTTCTAAACAACTTTACCCTTTTTTTATAATCTATTATACTCCATTTTTCAAATGCATTATTAGCAACCTGAATTGCTTTTTTTGCATGTGTTGAATTCCCTTTATGTATATATCCCAAAATGATTCTTCTATCTGTTGGGGATGTGCGAATCATAGTTTCTGACGTACAGATTTTTTTACCATCAATAATAACAGGATAGGTTTTTCCAAATTCAGAAGAAACCAAATTAACCGCTTTTTCATATAAGCTATGAAATCGATTCTCCTGATTAAGATCAAGAAAGGTCTTAAACGTATCCTCATTTTTAAATACCATATTAGTAATTCTCACTCATCGTTTAAAAGTAGGTAACAAGCTGGTAATGAAGATTATAAGATGGATATTGGGTAATCAAGGCAATCAAGATTGTATAAGGGATCTGGCAAGTAAAAATATATTTCTTTTTCTCTCCCTTATTCTTCTCAAAGAATATTGTAACCATTTTTCACCGTAAGGTATGTATTCCAATACTGCATATCGATTTTTGATCAATTGTTGTTTCAACTCATCTCTTACTCCTTTTAACAGTTGAAATTGCAAGGTTTTCATTCTCTCCGATCCTTTGGCAGATAAAGCTAATGCCTCGTCTATAAGTTTTGAATCATGAGTAGCAATAGCTAATATTCCCTTGTAAGAGGACTCTTTGAATACTAATTTCATAAGTCTTGAAAAATTTCGAGTTATCTCGTTATTTGATTGATACGCTTCATGTTTTTCTTCTCTATAGGCACCCTTTACAATTCTTAAATTGGCAGAATTTTCCATAAGATGAAGCAAATCACTGTGACTCCTCCTAAGATATGATTGGATTGCTACACCTGTATCCCTGTTTTTTCTTAGGATTTCTAGATAAATTGACAAAGTGTCTTCTACAAAGTTAGAACTTTCAATATCTATCCACATAAAATGCCCACTTTGTTTCGCTTTTTCAGAAATCTTTCTAAAGTTCTCTAAACATACATCGTACCCAACACTAAGACCAATTTGAGTTGGTTTTACAGAAATACTACCGTTAACACTCCTGGATTTTAATAGATCTAGTAAAGTAAAATATTCTGAAACTGAGCTGTCAATTTGAGATTTTTTAGTATTTCCTTCACCTAGATAGTTAAGGATGGCTGACATTCCATTTTGATTTGATTTTCTTGCTTCAACGATAGCGTCAGTATTGGAATATCCGGCAATCCATCGTTTAGATACTCTGAATAACATTCTTTCTAGAAGAACTGGATCATAATCATGAGAATGAGATGCTTTTTTCTCCAAAATTACTTCCTCGATGAGCTATTCCAATGACATATGCTTAATTGATATTTAACTTTATTTTGAAAAATTGAAGTTCCTCAGTGGTATAAATTAAAGTATCAGGTTGGTGATAAAACACCTATGAAAATTTCTGAATTGTGTAATATGATTGAAGAATCTATCCACACTGGAAAATATCCTCTAGAAAATGAACAGCAAAAAAATTTTGCAAAGTTAGTAAAAAT